>NZ_JBEHFV010000004.1:0-121043 GCF_040225855.1 Corynebacterium sp. KPL2850 | reverse complement strand
CCTCGCGCCAGCGGCCAATACCACCACGCACGAAGAAACCTGGTCCATGACCGAGGAAATCGTTGAGGTAGCCCCCGGTGTCAAGCAGATGCAATGGCTTTTTAATGGCCAGGCACCAGGACCGACGCTGCGCGGCAAGGTGGGCGATAAGTTCAAGATCACCATCAAGAACGAGGGCAGCATGGCCCATTCCATCGACTTCCATGCCGGTGAAGTCAACCCGGATGAAAACATGAAGTCCATCCAGCCCGGGGAAGAACTGACCTACGAATTCACCGCGAATCGCTCCGGCATTTGGATGTATCACTGCTCAACCGCCCCGATGTCCCTGCACATCGCGAACGGCATGGCCGGCAACGTCATCATCGATCCACCAGACCTCAAGGACGTGGATGCCGAGTACAACTTCATCGCCAACGATGTCTTCCTCGGCGAGGAAAAGACCGGCGCCGATGCCCAGCGCGTGGCCGATGGTGACTTTGACCTGATGGCCTTTAATTACTACCCCAGCCAGTACGATGTCGACCCCATCAAGGCCAAGGTGGGCGATACCGTCCGCCTGTGGATCATGAACGTAGGCCCCGACCAGCCGCTTAGCTTCCACGTGGTGGGCGAGCAATTCGATACCGCCTATAAGGAAGGCGCCTACCTCATCAAGGACGAGGATAAGACCGGCTCGCAGGCCTTCGACCTGCTTCCCGCGCAAGGCGGGTTCGTCGAGATGACCTTTAACGAGCCCGGAACGTATTCCTTTGTCAATCACATTATGACCAACGCCGAGAAGGGACAGCACGGCAAGTTCGTCGTTACCGAATAAAGCGGCCTTAGTTCCCCGCCCTTCGTTCCCGCGCACTTCGTTCCCCCGCCCTTGGCGCTCACCAGGGCACTGTAGAGAGATAGATCCACCTCTCCTCGTGAGCGCAAAGGGCGGGGGTCCTTTGATCGCAGCCTCCCCCTTGGCGCTCACAGGGCGGAAGTATCTACGGCCGCGCCGCTTTGCCGGTGAGCGCGAAGGGCGAGTGGGGGCGCGGGGTGGGCGCATGGGTAGCGTCGGAGTAGATGCAGCCAGAAGGAAACCGCCGCGGGCCATCCATCTACTGGACGACGCGCGGCGGTGGAAAGGGCCTAGGAAACTACCTAGGCACCGTGGCCCGGGGTTTCTCCCTCCAATTGCTTCCGGTTGGAGCGGATAGGCTCCCACGCGGTATTGGAGCGCATCGGGGTGGTGCGTTCATCGCGGGAGCGGTACACCACGTAGGGGCGGGTGACGTAGCCAACCGGTGCCGAGAATGCGTGGACGAGGCGGGTAAAGGGCCACACGGCGATGATGGTGAAACCGCAGAGGACGTGGACCTTAAATTGCCATGGGGCACTGGCCATGAGGTCGGGCTGGATGTTGAAGATCAACAGCTGGCGCAGCCACGGGGAGATGGTTTCGCGGTAGTCGTACCCACCGGTGCCGGCGAGGTCAAAAAGCTGCAGGGTAAAGGTGGCAAAGGAACCCGATACCAGCGCGAGGCCGAGCAGCGCGTACATGACCTTGTCCGAGGTGGATGTGGACAAGAACACGGAGCGGTTCTTTAGCCTGCGGTACAGCAAACCGGCAAAGCCCAGCAGAACCGCCAGCGCGGCAATGGAGCCTGGAATGGTGGCCAGGAGGTGGTAGGCGTGATCGCTGATGCCAACGGCCTGGGTCCAAGACTTGGGGAATGCCAATCCCATCAGGTGGCCGATGACGACGAAGACCATGCCCCAGTGGAAAAGCGGCGAGGATAAACGCAGCAGCTTGGATTCATAGATTTGGGAGGAGTGGGTGGTCCAGCCGAATTGGTCGGAACGCCACCGCCAGAAGATGCCCACGAAGAACGCCGCGATGGCTAACCACGGGAAGGCACCCCAGAGGAAGTTATCAAACATGATGTGGCTCCTAGACGAGGTCTGGTTGGGTAGTGGGGAAGGGTAGGTCTGCAATGCCGACCATCTCGGCGGGTGGGCCGGTGCGGATAAGATCGACGTACTTTTGCGCGGTATCAGAATCGACTTCCGGAAGAGACTTGCACAGCGCGACGATCAAGCTGACATACGGCGAACGCTCGCGGGTGAGGGCCGCGCGCAGTACCTCGATTCCTTCGCGGTAGCTGGCCACCAATTCAACGGCGCGCTCGTGGGTTTCCCCCTCGCTCATGGCGAGGGCTTCGAGGACCACGCAGAGGTGATCGGGTAGTTCTTCATCCGAAATCTCGAAGCCGAGCGACTCCAATTGCTGGCGGAAGGACAAAATAGCCATCCCGCGCTGGCGGGTATCGCCAACGGCAAAGTAGGACAGGTACAGCGCGCAGCGGCGGCGCTGGTCAAAGGTCTCAACGTAGTGTTCTTCCAAGCCGCGGGGGCCGATGCTGCGGGCCCATTCGGCGAAGTTGATGAAGTCGGTGGCAATGGCCAGCGGCAGGTCATCTACTTGGTCTTCGACCGCGGAGAGGCGGTCAAAGATATCGTCGCCGGGGTAATTAAGCAGCACGGAAACGGCCATGGCAACGATTCGCCGCTGGTCTTCGGTGACCTCGACCGGTGTGACGAATTCATTGGGGACTTGACCGGTGTGGGTGCGCAGCGTCTTTTCTACGTCCTTGGCACCACCCATGGAACCAATGCCGGCGGGCGTTCCGAATCCTGCCACGGGGGCATCGCCACCCTGCGGGGCCGATTGCCGCTGCAAGGATTCCTGGCGTTTGCGGAGTTTATCGAAGATATTCATGGCTTAACCTACTTCCGCGGTGGGAACATGGAATCGGGCCGGTCACCGCTCCAGGAGAGCAGCGAGACCTTGCCCTGTGGTTCCGCGCCGTGGGTACAGGCCTCGGGCGCGCCCATGCCCAGGTCGTGGAAGACGTCTTCGGAGGCCTTGGCCGGGTCCACATCGCCAAAAGGATCCAAGTCGGTAATGCCGCGCGGGGATTCCGGCGAGGCGGTGGGAATGACGTAGCGGTCATCGTATTTAGCGATGGACAAAAGGCGGTACATACCTTCCATCTCCCGGCCCGTCATGCCGACTGCCTGGGCGATTTCCTCTTGCGGCTCATTGCCCAGGTTGATATCGCGCATATATGAGCGCATGGCGACGAGCCTGCGCAGCGACTTTTCTACCGGGACGGTATCGCCGGCGGTAAACAAGCCCGCCAAGTATTCCAGCGGAATGCGCATATTCGATAGCGCTGAGAAGAGGATCTTGTGGTCCTCGCCGTCGTTGCCGGTCGCGGTCACCTTGTCAACGATGGGGGACAGCGGCGGGATGTACCAGACCATCGGCAGCGTGCGGTACTCCGGGTGCAGCGGCAATGCGACGCCGTATTTGAAGATCAGGTCGTAGATCGGAGACTGCTGCGCGGCATCGATCCAGGAGTGCGGGATGCCCTCTGCCTGGGCCGCGCGGACTACCTCCGGATCGTGGGGGTCGAGCATGATCGACTTTTGGGCCTCAAAAAGGTCCTGCTCATTTTCGGTGGATGCGGCCTCGGCGACGCGATCGGCATCGTAGAGGATAACGCCCAAGTAGCGCAGGCGGCCCACGCAGGTCTCGGAGCACACGGTGGGTTGGCCAACCTCGAGGCGCGGGTAGCACAGCGTGCACTTTTCGGCCTTGCCGGTCTTGTGGTTGAAGTAGACCTTCTTATACGGGCAGCCGGATACGCACATGCGCCAGCCGCGGCAGCGGTCTTGGTCCACCAGGACGATACCGTCTTCGGTGCGCTTGTACATCGCGCCAGACGGGCAGGAGGATACGCAGGTCGGGTTCATGCAGTGCTCGCAAATGCGCGGCAGGTAGAACATGAACGAGTCCTCGATTTCCTTCTTGACCTCGAGGTTCATGTTGTGGAGCACGGGGTCATCGTCAAGCGTGGCAGTAGAGCCACCCAGGTTATCGTCCCAGTTGGAAGACCATTCGATCTTGCCGATGTCCCGGCCGTCGATCTGGGAGACCGGCTTGGCGGTGGGCTGGGTCTTCTGACCCGCCTCGGCGCCCATCAGGTCTTCGTACTGGTAAGTCCAGGGCTCGTAGTAATCCTGGATGGTGGGCAGGTTGGGGTTGTGGAAGAGGGTGGCAAGCTTTTTGAGGCGCCCGCCCGCCTTGGGCTTGATCTTGCCGGAGGCCGTGCGCTCCCAGCCGCCCTTCCACTTTTCCTGGTCCTCCCACGTGCGTGGGTAGCCGAGGCCGGGGCGGGTTTCGACGTTATTGAACCAGATGTACTCGGTGCCTTCGCGGTTGGTCCATGCCTGCTTACAGGTAACTGAACACGTGTGGCAACCAATGCACTTGTCCAGGTTCATGATCATGGAGATTTGGGCCATGACTTTCATTAGTAGGATACCTCCTGGGAACGGCGGCGTACGCGGGTGACTTCATCGCGGTTATTGCCGGTAGGGCCGATGTAGTTGAAGTGGTAGGTCAGCTGGCCATAGCCGCCAGCGATGTGCACCGGTTTGATGGAAATGCGGGTCAGCGAGTTGTGCGTGCCGCCGCGGCGGCCGGTGTGCTCGTTGATCGGCGTGCCCACGGTGCGCTCCTGCGCGTGGTTGCACAGCATGGTTCCCTCCGGAATGCGGTGGGAGACGATGGCGCGGGCGGAAACAACGCCGTTGCGGTTATATACCTCAACCCAGTCATTGTCCGTCACACCGATTTTCTCCGCGTCCTTATTGGACATCCAGACCACCTGGCCACCGCGCGAGATGGATAGCACGTGCAGGTTGTCAAAGTACTGCGAGTGGATGGACCACTTATTGTGCGTGGTCAGGTAGCGCAGCGTGACTTCGGCCTCGCCCCGGTCATTGGTCAATTCCGTGCCCGGCGCGAATTCACCGTGCATGTGGACGTGATCCAGCGGCGGGCGGAAGATAGGCAGGGATTCGCCGTAGTCCATATACCAGTCGTGATCGATGTAGTACTGCATGCGGCCGGTCAGCGTGTGCCACGGCTTATCAAATTCGACGTTGATGGAAAAGGCGGTGTAGCGGCGCTTATTGCGTTTATCGCCGGTCCACTCGGGGGAGGTGATGACCTCCTTCGGGCGTTCTTTGATGTCGTCCCACGTGATGCGTACGTCTTCATCAGGAGTGCCCAGTGGGGTCAGATCCTTGCCGGTGCGTGAGGACAGGAACTCAAAGCCTTGCTTGGCTAGCTCACCGTTGGAGACACCGGACAGGTGCAAGATGGCGTCAATGACCTTGGTGTCCTTGGACAGGTCCACCAGCTCGCCCATCGAGGTCTCTGTGGTGCCGCAGATAAGCTCGAGTTCTTTGACCTGCTTTTCCACGTTGAACTTGGTGCCGTGCACGCCGGTGCCGGCTTTGGCGGGAAGCGGGCCCAGGTGCGCCCACTTTTCGTAGACCTTGGTGTAGTCGCGCTCGACAACGTGCAGCTTTGGCATCGTGACCCCAGGGATAAGGCCCTGTTCTTCGGGGTCGGGGACGATGCCATTGGGCATGCCGAGCTCGTCCGGGCTGTCGTGGTGGCTCGGCTGGGTAATGACATCGCGCTGCACGCCCAGCCACTTGGTGGCTTTATCAGACAGCGCTGCGGCCAAGTCCCGGAAGACCTCATAGTCCGAGCGGGCCTCCCACGGCGGGTTAATAGCCGCGTTAAACGAGTGCAGGTACGGGTGCATGTCGGTAGAGGACATGTCGTGCTTTTCGTACCAGGTTGCGGCCGGGAAGATGAGATCCGAGACCAGCGTGGTGGAGGTATTGCGGAAGTCCGTGGTCATCATCAGATCCAGCTTGCCCTCCGGTGCCTTATCCACCCACTTGATGCTGCGCGGGCGGTCTTCGGGGGCGAGTTCTTCCGCAGTGGCGTCCGAGTCGATGCCCAAGAGGTGGCGCAGGAAGAACTCGGTGCCCTTGGCGGACGAGCCGAGCAGGTTGGTGCGCCAGTTGAGCAGGATGCGCGGCCAGTTTTCCTCGGCAGACGGGTTGTCATAGGAGAACTCTAGGCGGCCGCTTTCTAGCTCTTGGACCACGTAGTCATTGATATCCATGCCGGCCTCATCGGCTTCATCGGCGAGGAAGAGCGAGTTGCGGTTGAATTGCGGATAGGCCGGCATCCAGCCGCGGCGCATGGATTCCGACATGGTATCGGAGACCATCTTGTCCCCGATGGAACCGTGGCTGGCCAGCGGCGATCCCAAGTGGGAGGCGCGCGAATTATCGTAGCGGTACTGCTCGGTGGCGAAGTAGTAGAATCCGGTGGAAATCATGTGGCGCGGCGGGCGCTGCCAGTCGGTGGCCATGGCCCATTGGGTCCAGCCATTGACCGGACGCAGCTTTTCCTGGCCCACGTAGTGTGCCCAACCGCCGCCATTGACGCCCTGGGTACCGCACATGGAGGTCAGCGCCAGGAAGGTGCGGTAGATATTATCGGCGTGGAAGTAGTGGTTGACGCCCGCGCCCATGATGATTTGCGAACGGCCCTTGGAATCCGCGGCGTTTTGCGCGAATTCGCGGCCGATGCGGATAGCGGTATCGGCGGCCACGCCCGTGAGCTCTTCCTGCCAAGCGGGGGTGCCGACTTCGCTGGAATCGTGGAAGTCCTTCGGCCAGCTACCAGGCAGGTGGAGGTCCTCGCGGTTGACGCCGTAGTGGGCGAGCATGATGTCGAAGACGGTGGTAACGAGCTTGCCGTCGACCTCGCGGACAGGTACGCCGCGGTGGACGATGCCCGCGCCAATCGGCTTATCGGTTCCCACGTCCTCTGGGTTGGTATCGAGGTCAAAGCGAGGGAAGAGCACCTCGGCGGTGTCAAAGCTATCGGTTTCTGCGATGGACATGACCGGATCGGCGTTGTCCAGCGCCAAGTTCCACTTGGCGCTTTCGTTATCCCAGCGGTCTGCCACGGTGCCGCCTGGGTCAACGATGCGACCGTCTTCCTCCATCACCAGGCCACGGTGGGTGGCGTTGGGGGAGGAATTCAAGGTGGCATCGGCAAGCTGCGAGGCGGTGAGGAACTTGCCTGGGGTGTAGGTGCCGTCGCCGTGGTCTTCCAGGGACACCAGGAAGGGCGAGTCGGTGTATTTGCGCATGTAGTTCAGGAAGTACGGTTCCTGGCGGTCCACGTGGAAGGTCTTCAAGATGACGTGGCCCATGGCAAAGGCGAGCGCTGCATCCGTGCCTGGCTCGATGCGGGCCCATTCATCGGCGAACTTGGTGTTATCCGCAAAGTCGGGCGAGACCACGACGACCTTGGTGCCCTTGTAGCGCGATTCCACCATGAAGTGGGCGTCCGGGGTGCGGGTGACCGGGATATTCGAGCCCCACATCATGAGGTAGGAAGAGTTGTACCAGTCACCGGATTCGGGGACATCGGTCTGGTCGCCGAAGGTCTGCGGCGATGCCGGGGGCAGGTCGGCGTACCAGTCGTAGAAGGAGAGCGCGACGCCGCCGATGGTCTGCAGGAAGCGCATGCCGGCACCATAGGAGATCTGGGACATGGCCGGGATCACGGTAAAGCCGTTGATGCGGTCCGGCCCGTACTTGCGGATGGTGTAGACGTGCGCGGCCGAGGCGATATCGATGGCCTCTTCATAAGAAATGCGGATAAGCCCGCCCTTGCCGCGCTGGGAAATATACGCCTTGCGCTTTTCGGGGTCTTCCTGGATGGCGCGCCATGCCAGGACGGAGTCGCCGTGCTTTGCCTTTTCCTCGCGGAACATATCAACCAGCACGCCGCGTGCATACGGGTAGCGCACGCGGGTAGGAGAGTAGGTGTACCAGGAGAATGAGGCGCCGCGCGGGCAGCCGCGCGGCTCGTATTCCGGCATATCATTGCCGGTGGTGGGGTAATCCACCGCCTGCGACTCCCAGGTGATGACGCCGTCTTTGACGTAAACCTTCCACGAGCATGAACCGGTGCAGTTCACGCCGTGGGTGGAGCGCACCATCTTGTCGAAGGCCCAGCGGTTGCGGTAGAAGACGTCTGCCTGGCGGCCGCCCTTTAAGAAAAGCTGCTGGCCGGAATCGGTAGCTTCGCCTTTACGCAGGTAGGCGCCGAGCTTAAAGAGTGGATTTGAGTTGCCTTTTTCGGGCGCGAAGTATGCAGTCATGGGGGTTGAAAGCTCCTAATTATCCGGGGAATGGTGCGTTGGGGCGGGCGTAGTAGATCCACACCAGCACGGTGGTGATGGCAAAGTACACGGCGCAGCCCCAGAAGAACGTTGGTGCAGACATCATGGAGAGCAAGACACCTGCGGCAAACGGGCCGAAGGCGCCGATGGCACCGGTCCAACCGATAACGCCGCCTGCTTGGCGCTTGGGCAAAATCATGGGCATCTGCTTAAACGTGCCGGCATTGCCCAGGCCCGTGAAGAAGAAGAAAATGAGCATGGTGCCCAGGAACCACCAGACCTCATCCGGCTCGTCTGGGGTGAGGAAGAAGGTGGCCACGACGGTAAAGATGGTCATGCCCAGGCAGCCAATGAAGGTCCAGATGGCGCCGCCGAACTTATCGCACAGCGGGCCCCACAGGGCGCGGACGAGCGCACCGATAAGTGGCCCAAGGAAGGCGTAGCTCGCGCCGGCGGGCAGGTTATCGTAGGTGCCGGCAAAGTCGGAGCCTTCGCCGAAGATCTGGTTAATAAGTAGCGCGGTTTGCGCGGCGAAGCCAGAAAATGCGCCGAAGGTCATGAAGTAGACGACGGTAAGAATCCAGGTGTTCTTATTGCCAAAGATGTCCATCTGCTGGCGGAAATTCGCCTTCACGGGAACGTCTTTGAGTAGGGTCCACGCGAGGAACGCTCCGACGATGGCCCACGGCACCAAGAAGATGGCGGGGTTATGGACAAAGATTTCGCCGTCTCCGGTGCGCTGCGGGGCAACAAAACCTACGCCCAGCAGGGTAAAGCCCATGAGCCATGGGGCGACCAGCTGGATAAAGGAGATACCGAAGTTACCGATGCCGGCCTGGATGCCCAGTGCAGTACCGGACAGGCGCTTGGGGAAGAAGTATCCGGTCGAGGGCATGAAGCCGGAGAATACGCCGCCGCCGATGCCCGACAGGAAGGCGAGGGTCAGCAGCCACCAGTAAGGGGTGGAGGAGTCTTGCACCGCGAAGAACCAGCCCAGCATGGGGATGATAAACAGCAGCGAGGAGCTGAAGACAAGCTTGCGCGTGCCAAGGATGGGCGGCAAGAACATGAAAATGAGGCGGAAGATACCGCACGCCAATCCGGGGATGGCGGTCAGCCAGTAGAGCTGGCTGCGGGATAAGTCGAAACCGATCTGGTTCAACTGTGGGGCAATTGCCGATACGAGGTACCAGGTGGCAAAGCCAATGATAAGAACAAATGTGGAGATCCACAGCGTGCGCCAGGCAATTTTGGAATCCCAGTGGTCGGAATCTTCTGGATCCCAACCCTGGATGACTTTGCCTGAGGTATCAAGAGCAGTCATGATTTCCTCACAGGTAGTAGGTCGTTCAACTCCTCAATTTACCGGCGCCTATGCTCGAACAGGTAAATAAAAACGGTAAAATCCGTATCTAATTACGGCATACAAATGTTGCGTAATTCTTGATCGATTCCGATACCGCAGGTTAGCCCCATGTCCCAAGTGTGTTGGTATCGAAAACTGAATAATGTGATATTAACCACACTCCACAATGGGAAAGGAATGAGACTTATGCCCCAAAGGAAGGCACAGATAATCGTCAGCTCGGACCGCATTTTGTCCGGGGAAAAACCGAACCGCGCCGGGGAGAAAGCGGTAGAAATCCTGCGCACCCACGACATCGATGTCGCGCCACCGAGCATCGTGCCGGAGGGCTATACGCCAGTCGACGACGCGCTGCGCACCGCCGTGGATACCGGCACCGATATCGTCGTGGTCATCGGCGGCACCGGCATCGGGGCGGCGAACCTGACCCCAGAGGTCACCGAGCGCTATATCAAGGCCCGCCTCTACGGCCTGGAGACCCAGGTGCTCCTGCGCGGGCTCGAGTCCTCGCCCAAGGCGGGCCTCTCCCGCGGGATCATTGGCATGACCGACCACGGCGGCGGCAGCCTCATCATCAATTGCGCCTCGTCTACCGGCGCCGTCGCAGATGCCCTTGGGGTTATTGCGCCGCTGCTTGCCGATGTCTTCCGCTCCCGCGGCGAATAATGCCTCCCTCACCGTCCCTTCGCGCTCACGGGGAGGGCGGCGTGTACTTGCCTTAGCCGCGCCGGTGAGCGCGAAGGGCGGGGTGTGGCGGAATAGACTGCAATTCGGCCGGGGTATCATAATCGCGCTCGGCGCCGGTGCCGGCCACCTCGACGAAATCGGCGCCGCGGATAAGCCTGCGCACGGAGACATTGCGGGTGGACTCCAGCGCACCTAGGCACCCAAAGAGCGCAGCGGTATGCCACAGCGAACACAGGGGTTGTAAATACCCGTCCGCGGCGCGGGTAATCGCGGCACCGGCGGTGGGCGCGGCATGCAACGCTCCGTTCAGGTGTGGGAGCAGTTGCGGGGAATCGGGAGCATCCACCGCGAAGAGTGCCAGGCGGTCACAATGCGACAAAGCGCGCGCACCTGCCTCGATGCCGGCGACGGGGCCACCAAAAAGCGGCGACTCGCAGACCTGCGGCAGGCCGAGGTAGTGCGGGGAAATAACGATAGACGGCATGCCATAGGGAAGCTGGCGCAGCAGGCGGTCCACCAAGCGCAGGCCATAGGCGCGGACCTGGGCCTTATCCGCCCCGCCCATGCGGCGCGATTGCCCGCCGGCCAGAATGATCGCGCCGTCCATTAAGCCTCCGGGAGGGTCCTGGACCAATCGCCGGAGCGCCCGCCCGATTTCGCCACGATGCCACAGCGGCGAATAAAAGCAGAGCGGTCGACGCCCTTGACCATGTCAATGAGCGCCAAGGCGGCAACGTTGACCGCGGTCAGAGCCTCCATCTCCACGCCGGTGCGGTCGGCGGTGCGAACGGTGGCGGTGATCTTCACGTGGGCATCGGCAAGCTCGAGATCCACCGCGCAGCCATGCACGCCGATGGTGTGCGCGAGCGGCAGGAGCTCTGGGACCTTCTTCGCCGCGGAAATGCCGGCAATGCGCGCGACCGCCAGCACGTCACCCTTGGGCACGGTGCCCTCGCGCAGCGCGGTCATGACCTCCGGGGAACAGGCGACCTCGCCCTCGGCGGTGGCGGTGCGCACGGTCGGCTGCTTCTCGGTCACATCGACCATGTAGGCGGTGCCGGCGGAATTGAGGTGGGTAAACTCCATGAAAAATTCTCCTCTTTAATACAGATAGACGGTGGTCTCTTCGCCCGCGGCGGGGGCAGGTCCATCAATGATGCAATACCCATTCGTACCGGCCAGCGAGACCACCCGGTGGCTGCCACGGCTTAACGCGCCAGTAATCCTGGGCTTTCCCGCAAAGCTGACGGTCACAGGAACGATGACGGGGCGTGCGCTTGCCGATGGCAGCGAAACCTCCACCTTCGCACTCAGCTGCACGGTCTCCCGCGGGTGCGGCTGGCCCGATAAGGCGGCGATAAGCGGGCGTGCATAGAGCTGGAAACCGACGAAAGCCGCCACCGGATTGCCCGGCAGCGCAAGCACCGGAACACCCCGCCACCTGCCGATGCCCTGCGGCGCACCGGGCCGCTGGTGAACGTGCCCGAACCACGAATTATCGCCCGTGCCCAGCACTACGTGCACCACATCGAAAGCGCCGGCCGATACCCCGCCGGAGGTAATGATGAGGTCGTGGGATGCGCTGAGCTCATCGAGCAATCTGGATAACTCCGCAGGATCGTCGCCCATGTGCGAGTAGGACTCCGTGTGGGCGAGGGAGGCGAGCATCGGACCATTGGAATCCGGCAGGCGCCCTGGGGCAAGTTCATCCGGATAGGTGGATAGCTCATTGCCGGAAGAAATCACCGCGATGCGCGGGCGCCGGTAGGCCCGCACGGAATAGATGCCGGTGGATATAAGCGCCGCGATAACCGCCGCGTTCGCGGTGGCGCCGGCAGGGGCAACTATGGTGCCGGGTTGTATATCTTCTCCGGCGGGGCGGATATGGGTTTTTGCAGGCGCGGCGGTGATGGTGACCTCGCGCGGCAACTCCGTGGGACCAGACGGGACGGTGGTGTTTTCTACTGGGACGACGATTAAGCCAGTGGCATCGCCCACCGGGGCCCCGGTCATGATGCGAACGGCCTGGCCGGCGGGAACTGCCTGAGCGGTTGCACCGGCGGGGACATCGCCTGCGACCGGCAGCGTCCACGGGCCCGTGCCCGAAATATCTGCGACACGGACGAGGAAGCCATCCATAGCGGAATTGGCAAACGGCGGGACGGGAAAGCGCGCGGTCGCATCCTCCGCTAATACCCGTCCGCACAGCGCGGGGCCAACGGGTACGGACTCTGCGCGCGGTGCCGGCGCCAGCGCCAAAACCGCGGAAAGGTGCTCAGAAATGGAACGCGATGCGGACATAAATAATTAGATTAGCCGCCTATGGCAGACATGGGACGATCCGGCTGCAAAAAGCCCTCATCATCAATGCCATGGCCCGGTTTCTTCGTCCACATTTCCCCGGCCCACGCCTCCATTAATTCCTCGTCGCTGGCGCCAGAGCGCATGAGATCCCGCAACTGGGTTTCGGAATTGCCAAACAGGCAGTTGCGCACGGCACCATCGGTGGTAAGCCGGGTGCGGTCGCAGTCGCCGCAGAAGGGATGGGTTACGGAGGCGATGATGCCGAGCTTGCCGGCGGTGCCATCGGGGGCGATAACATCCCATAAAGCGGCCGGGGCTGATCCGCGCGGCTCGCGCGCCGGGCGCATGGAAAAGTGGCTTTGTAGCCGGTGCAAGATGTCATCTGCGGTGACCATGTCTTCGCGGCGCCACTTTTCCCGCGGTCCGAGCGGCATCTGCTCAATAAAGCGCAGCTGGGCGCCCTGGTGCAGCGCATAGTCCGCCAGCGGGACGATATCTGCTTCATTGACGCCGGGCATGACCACGGCATTGATCTTGACGGGATTCAATCCGGCATCGGCTGCGGCGGCGATGGCTTCGAGCACGTGGGCTAGCCGATCGCGCCGGGTGAGTGCGGCATAGCGCTGTGGATCGATGGTATCTAGCGAGATATTAATGCGGTCGAGGCCTGCTGCGGCAAGCTTTGCGGCGCGCTTTTCCAAGCCCAACCCATTAGTAGTCAGCGCCGTCGACGGCGCAATGCCTTCATCCGTGGTGAGTTCCTTGGTAGCGGCGATGATTTTTTCCAAGGATTTGCGCAGCAGCGGCTCGCCGCCGGTAAAGCGCACCTGGCGGATGCCGAGCTTTTCCACGCCGAGGCGGATAAGCCGGATGGTCTCTTCATCGGACAGCATTTGCTGCGTGGGCATCCACTCTAAGCCTTCGGCTGGCATGCAGTACGTGCAGCGCAGGTTGCAGCGGTCCGTGAGGGACACACGCAGGTCGCGTGCTCTGCGGCCGTAGCGATCAACCAAGGCGCGGGTGCCGTCGCTTGCCGCGGCAGGTAAATCCTCCGGCGGCTGCGTCCGGCCCACGGTGGGCAGGGGCAGGGACACCGCTGAAGAAGAAGGCGTTGGTGAAGTCATTGCTGCCAGTCTAAGAGTGGGAAACAAGGTACACCAAGCTACAACGCAACCTGGCTGATGATTATTCCTCGTTTTCCCGGTTAAAATCGCTTTCGTTGATCTCGTCAAGGCGCTGGGCTTCACCTGGGCCCTTGAGGCGGATGATATTGTAATCGCCTTCCGCCAAGTGGGTGCGCAGATCCTTCTTATCAAACTTGCCCACTGAGGTTTTATCGATCGACTTTACGAAAGCCCAATACTCCGGCAGCATCCAGCTAGGCAATTCCTTGCGCAGGCTCTGGCGCAATTTTTCGGCTGTTTCGATGGTGGGAGAGGCTTGTTCATCCAAGACGGTCACGGCGAGGGGGCGTTCCACCCACTGCTTATCTGGGTAGCCAATTACCGCGGCTTCCACCACATCGGAATTGGCCATGATGAGGTTTTCTAACTGCACCGAATAGATCCACTCGCCACCCGAGCGGATGACATCGCGGGCGCGGTCTTCCACGGTGAGGAAGCCGTCCTTCGTTACGGAGCCGACATCGCCTGTGCGCAACCAGCCATCTGCGGTGAACTTGGATTCCGCGGCCTCGACCGGCTTGCCGCGGAACTCGGAAGCCACTTCACCCGGCTCAGCGGTGGGGGAATGATAATAAGAACCGGTCACAAGGTTGCCACGCACCTGGAGCTCACCGGCATTGCGGTCGGTCTTCGATACCACTTGGCCGTCATTGACCACGCGGTATTGCAGCGAGGCGGCGATCTTTCCCTGGGAGATGCGATAAGCCCAGCGGGTATCGCCGGACGCTCCCTGCGGCGGGCGGGCGACGCGGCCGACCGTTGAGGTTTCCACCATGCCCCAGACGTGCACGACGTCGACGCCGTAATGCTCCTCCCACATCTTGATAAGCTGCGGCGGCACAGGGGAGCCGCCGGCGAAAATTTCCGTCAGCGTCATGCGCTCTGGCGGATTGTGCATGTAGTGCACGAAGAGCTGGATCCAGATGGTGGGCACGCCGTGGGCCACGCGCGGCGACGTGGCTGCAATGACCTTGGCGAGGGTGGGGGCGGAGACATCGGCATCGGGAAGCACGAGCGGGGTGCCCGTCATGAAACACGTAAAGGGAACGCCCCAGCTCAGCACGTGGTAGATGGGAATGCAGCACAGGAAGGTCTCGCCGTGGGTAATGCACAGCGAATCCGAGGAACGCAGCTGCATGGCCTCGAGGTAAAGCGAGCGATGGGAATATAAAACGCCCTTCGGCGCGCCGGTGGTGCCGGTGGAATAACACAATGCGGCGGCGGTGCGCTCATCGAGCTCGGGCCAATCGTAGATGGTAGAGCGGCCATCCAGCAGCGCCTCGTAGGAATAAAACTCGATGCCGCGCGGGAAATGGTGGGCAAAGCGCTGCGGCGATTGGGAACCGGTAAAAATCACCGAATGCACAGATGGCGCGCCGTTTAAAACCGTGCCCAACTGCGGGGCGAGCCGGGGATCGCACACGATGACGGAGACCTCGGCGTGGCTGATGATGTGGCGAATCTGGTCATTCATTAGCTGCTTATTCAGCGGGGTGAAAACCGCGCCCTTGCAGGCAGAGCCAAACATGACCTCGAGGTGCTCAGCGCAATTCCACATGAAGCTACCCACGCGCTGATCGCCGGTGATGCCAAGGTCATCGTGTAAAACATGGGCAAAGGCTGCTGCGCGTGCAGCGATATCGCGGAAGGTAACCTTTTCTGCGGGGCCAAACTCGGACCCGGTTCCCTCGCCGTGCCAAGTGGTAACAGTGGTATTGCCGTGCACTGACGCGCCGTATTCCAAAATACGGGTTAAAGACAGGGGAATATCCATCATCGTGGAAAGCATGCTTCCACTGTAGCGGTGTCCAAGTACTCACCGCGAAGCGAATGCGCTATAATTGCCTTCGGCTGATAGGAAAGCGGGAAAATCTTCCCAATCCTATGCAATCGGGCCCAGTGACAGGTCCCATCGTTATACATTGCCCACAGTCGTTTCTTGAATTCTTCCGCCCCCGCGTACTGGCTACAAGGGGGATTTCCCTTAAGGTAACCGGAAGAGGCCTCATGCTTATTGCCCCGGCAAGGCGCTTTAGCGCCTTGGCACGAGGGCGAAAAGATAAGAAAAATACACATCGGCTTCCAGTGCACCCGCCCAAGCTTCCCTGAAGTGGGGGAGGGCGGATCCTAACTATGGACCTGGTCAAGCAACGAAAGGATATCCGTGAGCGATACGGACAACACCGCGGCAAAGGATCTCGCATCCCTGAAGCTGCCGGAATTGCGCAAAATGGCCGCCGAACGCGGCCTTCGCGGCGTTTCTGCCCTGCGCAAAGGGGATCTCATTACCGCCATTAAGACCGGTCAGGTTCCCGCAAAGGCGAAGGCAAAAATAGAGCAGGCAGAAAAGGCAGAAAAGGCCGAGAAACCCGCGAAGGATGCGGCGTCTGCCAAGCAGAAAGATAAGCCGTCCAAGAAGGATGATCGCGGCGAGAGCGATAACGGCAAGTTCGGCGAGCAGCAGGACAATCGCGGCAAAGACCGCAAGGACAACGGCGACGACCAGCGCTATGAGTCGCGGTCGCAGGCCCGCCGCGCGCGCCGCAATCGCGCCCGCCGTCAAGAGCGCCAAGAGCAGGGCGACAATAACCGGGGCGAGAATAACCGGGGTGATGCGCAGGAGCAGAACCAGAATCGCCACCAGGACCGCCGCGAGGACTCCCAGGATGGCTCCGATAACCAGGGAGACAAGCAGAGCGATAAGAACGGCGATAATAATCACCGCAATAATCGCAATGACGATAATAATTTTGACCGCGGCAACCGCCGCGGCCGTCGCAACCGCCGGAACCGCCGGGGTGGCCGGGGCAATAATGATAACCACGGCGGCGGCAATGACCTGCAGGTACGCGAGGGCGATGAGCTGCAGGCTGTCGGCGGCATCTTAGATGTCGTAGACAATAACGTCTCGTTCCTGCGCACCACTGGGTACCGCGCGGGCGATGCGGATGTCTTTGTTAATAAGAACATCGTGCGCCGTTTGGGCCTGCGCTCTGGCGATGCCATTACCGGTCAGGTCAAGGTGGCTGGGCCTACCCACACGCACGGCAATGGCCGCAACCGCCGCAAGTACAACCAGTTGGTGCAGGTCGATACCGTCAATGGGATCGATCCCGAAGAGGCAAAGCAGCGCCCGCACTTTAATAAGCTCACGCCGCTGTATCCCAATCAGCGCCTGCGCTTGGAAACGGACCCGAAGATCCTGACCACCCGCGTCATCGACCTGATTATGCCGATTGGTAAGGGTCAACGCGCGCTCATCGTCTCGCCGCCGAAGGCCGGTAAGACCACGATCTTGCAAAACATCGCGAATGCGATTGCTACCAATAACCCCGAGTGCTACCTCATGGTGGTGCTGGTGGATGAGCGCCCTGAAGAGGTCACGGACATGCAGCGTTCCGTGAAGGGCGAGGTCATTTCTTCGACCTTTGACCGCCCGCCATCAGAGCACACCTCTGTCTCCGAGCTGGCCATCGAGCGCGCAAAGCGCTTGGTGGAGCAGGGCAAGGATGTCGTGGTGCTGCTGGATTCCATCACCCGCTTGGGCCGCGCGTACAACAACTCCTCCCCGGCATCGGGCCGCATCTTGTCTGGTGGTGTGGATTCCAATGCGCTCTACCCACCAAAGCGCTTCTTGGGCGCTGCCCGCAATATCGAAGAGGGCGGTTCGCTGACCATCATCGCCACCGCGATGGTGGAGACCGGTTCTACCGGCGATACCGTCATCTTCGAAGAATTCAAGGGGACGGGTAACGCAGAGCTGAAGCTGGACCGCGGGATCTCGGAGCGCCGCGTATTCCCGGCTGTGGACGTCAACCCCTCCGGTACCCGCAAGGACGAGCTCCTGCTAGTGCCTGAAGAGGCGCGCATCATGACCAAACTGCGCCGCATCCTGTCGGCTCTGGATTCCCACCAGGCAATTGACCTGTTGATCAAGCAGCTTAAGAAGACCCGCTCGAATGGCGAGTTCCTCATGCAGGTAGCTTCTTCTGCACCGATGGCAGCGGATAAGGACGAGGAAGACTATGTCTAATCAAGTTTCCATGGTTGATGACATTGTGTCGGAATACCAGGGCATTGAAATGCAGATGGGCGACCCAGAAGTCGCCGGCGATCAGCAGGCTTTTCGCAAGCTGTCCAAGCGGTACGCGGAGTTGCGCCCCATCATCATGGTCAACGATGAGCTGACCCAGGCGCGCGAGGATCTCGCGGACGCCAAGGAGATGGCTTATGAAGACCATGACTTCCAGGAAGAAGCGGACCGCCTAGCCGAGTCTGTGGAAGAGCTGGAAGAAAAGTTGGCTGACCTGCTCGCCCCGCGCGATGAGCAGGACTCGGAAGACATCATCATGGAGATCAAGGCCGGTGCCGGCGGCGAAGAGGCCGCGCTCTTTGCCGGCGACTTGGCCCGCATGTACGAGCGTTTTGCCGATAAGATCGACTTTAAGTGGGAGGTCTTGGGCCTTAACGAATCCGACTTGGGCGGCGTGAAGGACATGACTATCTCCTTCCGCGCTAAGTCTCCGACGCGCGATGGCGCATGGTCCGTCTTCAAATTCGAAGGCGGCGTGCACCGCGTGCAGCGCGTGCCGGTTACGGAATCGCAGGGGCGCATTCAGACTTCTGCCGCCGGTGTGCTGGTGTACCCGGAGCCCGAAGAGGTCGAATCGGTCAATATCGATGACAAGGATATCCGCGTCGACGTGTACCGTTCCTCCGGTAAGGGCGGCCAGGGCGTGAACACCACCGACTCGGCGGTGCGCATTACCCATCTGCCCACGGGGTTGATTGTTACCTGCCAGAAGGAACGTTCGCAGATCCAGAACAAGGCCCGTGCCCTGCAGGTGCTGCAGGCTCGCCTGGACCAGATGGAACGCGATGCTCGCGAGGCCGAGGCTGGCGAGCAGCGCGCCTCCCAGGTGCGCACCATGGATCGCTCCGAGCGCGTGCGCACCTATAACTGGCCGGAAAACCGCATTACGGATCACCGCATTGGCTACAAGGCCAATAACCTGGATTCCGTGTTGAACGGCGATATGCAGGATCTCATCAAGGCCCTGCAGGACCAGGAGCGCGCCGAGCGCCTTGAGGCTGAGGGATAAGAGCGGTCGATGGATTCGTACGGTGAGGCGCTGCGCCATGGGGTGCAGCGCCTTCGCGTTGCTGGAGTAGGAAGCCCCGAATGGGATACGCGCATCCTCATCTCGCACCTCATTCACTGCGGGCATTTGGATATTCCGCTGCATGAGCCACCCATGCCCGGCTTCCAGGTTGCCTTCGAGGCGCTTTTGCGCAGGCGGGAACAGCGCGAGCCGCTGCAATACGTGCTGGGCACGGCGTGGTTTGGGCCCCTAGATCTAAAGGTGGGCCCAGGCGTGTTCATTCCGCGCCCGGAAACGGAGGTGATGGCGGACTGGGCGGTCCACCACGCACCAGGCCGGCGCATGGTGGATTTGTGCTCAGGTTCGGGCGCGCTGGCGCTCTACCTGCAGCATTACGTACCGCAGGCGGAAGTGAGGGCGGTCGAGCTTTCCGATGCCGCCCTCGAATTCACCCGCGCCAATGCCCACGGCACTCGGGTAGAGGTGGTGCAAGCGGACGCGACCGACAGTCAGACTCTGGCGGACTGGAATGGCACGGTCGATCTCATAGTGAGCAACCCGCCTTATGTACCGGAAGATCCGAACTTGCAACCGGAGGTGTATCACGATCCGCACGTGGCCGTCTTCGGTGGCGATGACGGCATGGGAGTAATCCGCGGGTTGATTCCCACCATCGCCAGGCTTTTGCGGCCTGGTGGGGTCATGGCGATTGAACACGACGATACGACTGGCGATGCAGTGCGCGATGCGGTGCGTGACCACGGTGGCTTTTCCCATATCGCGCCGCTTAGGGACCTAACAGGCACGCCGCGCTTTATTACCGCGCGGCGCGCGGTAGACTAAGGCATCACCGTCGGGCAAGAAGGGGACTATTGATGCAAGGAAAAATTTATAATTGCGCCGATGACGCCGAGCGTGAGGAAGGCGTGAGCATCGCCACCAAGGCCGCCAAGTCTGGGCGGCTTGTGGTCATGCCCACCGATACGCTGTACGGTTTGGGCTGCGATGCCTTCGACAATGACGCGGTAGCTAATCTGCTTGCCACCAAGCAGCGTGGGCCGGATATGCCGGTTCCCGTGCTCGTCGGCTCCTGGAACACCGTTCGCGGCCTCGTCGCCTCGTACCCCGATTCCACCCGTGACCTCGTCGAAGCCTTTTGGCCAGGCGGACTATCCATCGTGGTGCCGCAGGCGCCGTCCCTGCCGTGGAACTTGGGAGATACCCGCGGTACCGTCATGCTGCGGATGCCCCTTCACCCGATTGCCATCGAGCTGCTGCGCGAGGTGGGGCCGATGGCGGTTTCTTCTGCGAATATCTCTGGACACCAACCACCAACCACGGCGCAAATGGCCAAGGGCCAATTGGGCAAGGCCGTCACCGTGTATTTGGACGGGGGAGAGACGGCCATCGGCAAGCCCTCCACCATCATCGACCTTTCCGGTGACCATCCATTCCTGCTGCGCGAAGGTGCATTATCCGCGGAGGAGATTGGCGAGGTCCTCGGCGTCTCTGCTGACTCGTTGCGCACCCGGCCCCAAGGATAGAAGGAGCATTTCGCGTGAGCGGCACTGGCGTACCGCTGCGCGAGTTGGCCTTGGTCATCCTCGTTGCAGCGACATTTACCTACCTGACCACCGGAGTGGTGCGATCCTTTTTGGTCCGCACGGGCCGGGTGGCAGAAATCCGCCTGCGCGATTCCCACTCCCAGCCGACGCCCCGCATGGGTGGGCTCGCCATGTTTACCGGTTTTGGCGCGGCGATATTCCTCGCCGCCCAGCTTCCAGCCTTGACTCGCGGGTTTATGCCGGTGACTCCAGAGATGAGTGCGGTGTTGTGGGCGGCGCTGGCCATCGTGCTTTTGGGTATTGCCGATGACTACTTGGAACTCGGGGCCCTCATCAAGCTTTTTGGGCAGCTCTTTGCCGCCGCCCTTATGAGTGGTCTGGGTCTGACGTGGACGCTGCTCTTTATCCCCTTCGGTGGCGGCACCACGGTAGTGCTCGACCAGATTCAAAGCACCCTCCTTACCGCTTTCTTCACGGTCCTTCTCATCAACGCCATCAACTTCGTTGACGGCCTCGATGGCCTAGCCGCAGGCCTTGGGCTCATCGCGGGCGGCGCTATTCTAATATTCTCGCTGACCGTCCTGCATGACCAAGGCGGAGCGGTATCGGCGTATCCACCTGCTATTATCAGCGCCGCTTTGGTGGGAATGTGTGCAGGCTTTTTGCCCCATAACTTTGAACCCTCCCGAATTTTCATGGGCGATTCCGGCTCTATGCTTATCGGGCTCTTGCTCGCCGCGGCCTCCACCTCCGCGTCCGGCAAGATCAACATGTCCCTCTACGGCACCGTGGACATGGTGGCGCTTATGTCACCTATCCTCGTGGTGATCGCTGCGGTGTTTATTCCAGTCTTAGACCTTGTCTGGGCAGTAATTCGCCGCCTATCACAGGGGCGCTCGCCATTTTCTGCGGATAAGGCGCATATCCACCACCGCCTTTTGTCTCTGGGGCATACGCACCGGCGCACCGTGCTGGTGTTGTACCTCTGGGTTTCCGCGGTGGCCTTTGGAGCGGTGTCGTTTTCCATCGTGCCAGCCCCAGTGGCGATCGGCCTGTCCATCATGGCGCTGTTAGTTGCCTTTGGTGCGACGCTGATTCCACTGCGGCAGGGCAAGATTGGTCTCAGGTCGTCGGATGACTGCGTAGTACGTGACTCACCGAGCGCGTGAGGTAGGGTGAATGTCCGTGAGTGACACAACGGAAAATGCTAATTTCGATGACCCGCGCCTGCCGCTGCAGCGTGCCGTAAAGAAAGGGTCTACCGCCCTCGGCATCTTTACCATCATTTCTCTCGCCGTCTGGGGTGGGGCACAGGGTGTCGCCGGGCTCTGGGGCGTTATCGTCGGCGCTGCCCTCGGCGGTGGCTTTGTCTTGTTTACCGCGCTCTCGGTGCTCTTTACCGCCCACTCGACGCCCTCCACCACCATCGCGGTGGTATTGGGCGGTTGGCTAATCAAGCTGATCGTCTTGATTGGCGTCCTAGCCATTATTCGGGACATGGATTTTTATGACACGTGGGCGCTATTTCTTACCGTCGTCGTAGCACTCATCGTTACCTTAGGCTCTGAGGTCTGGGCCGTGGTCACCTCCAGGATTACCTACGTGTCCTGAGTAGGGCAAAAAGAGTTAAGCCGTCGCGCATTGGGATTGCTCGGCGGCCTTTTTGTGCCCGCATGCTGGCATTAATGGAAGTAGTCCACCCCCGAGGGGGTGTGTTGGTCCGAGGGTGTGATCAACTGCACGTTTGTGAATTGGGCAGGAATAGCGCGGTTTTGTATGGCAAAAGGTGGAAATGGCGCTATCGGGTGTGGCCTATGGGGCCCCCACGTGCAAAAACTGTTGATCCAGCTGATACGATTTGCAACGGGTTACCGCGGGGTTAAGTGTTGCGCTTAAATCCTGCAACGGTAAATCCCTGTCTTGTTCACGCTGATGTGCGACGGAGTCCGTGTTCAAGGCAGAGAGTTTGAGACGTCCATCGCACCACAGAAGCCAGCAATTGGCTGTGTGGCCCGAACACGGGAGAGAACGCTGAGCGTTACAACATTGGCTATGAAAGGGCACTTCCATACGCCCGATCTAGGTGAAGAATTCTTCCCGGGGCAAATTGATGCCGACCATCTGTTTTTTGGCGACTTCGCCAATGGATGGTTCGCGCTTGATCGCCTGATGCTGATTCGCATTTTGATGACGCTAATTGTGGTGATCCTTTTCTGGGCTGCCTTTAAGAACCCTAAGTTGGTTCCTTCTGGCATTCAGAATGTTGGCGAGAATGCGGTCGATTTCGTCCGCGTCCATATCGCCGAGGACATTTTGGGTAAGAAGGAGGGAAAGCGATTCCTGCCAATTATCGCTAGCATCTTCTTCGCGGTTCTGTTTATGAACGTCGCGACCGTTATTCCGGGGCTTAACGTCTCGCCCAACGGTCGTATTGGTATGCCAATTGTTTTGGCAGCCGTTTCGTACATCGTCATGATTTACGCCGGTGCCAAGCGCTATGGCTTTGGTAAGTTCATTCGCTCCTCAGTAGTGATTCCGAACTTGCCACCGTTATTGCACGTTTTGGTGGTACCGATTGAGTTCTTCTCTACGTTCATTCTGCGACCGGTTACCCTTGCAATTCGTCTCATGGCGAACTTCCTTGCTGGACACATCATCCTGGTTCTTCTCTTCTCTGCTACGAACTTCTTCTTCTGGCAGCTAAATGGTTGGACCGTCCTGTCTGGGCTAACCGTGGTCTTGGGCTTGGCTATGAGCCTGTTCGAGATCTTGGTCATCTTCTTGCAGGCGTACATCTTCGCCCTGTTGACGGCGGTGTACATTGAGTTGTCCTTGCACGCTGATTCGCACTAAGGACGAGGTCGACGAGCGCGACCGAGTAATCCACCTAATTACACAACACTGACATTCGGTCCGGTTCGGACTGAAGATTTTTACGAAAGGGAACGACTTTCACCATGAACGAAATCATTCTGGCACAGGATGCTGCTACGACGTTCGAAGGCTTCGGCACCATCGGCTACGGCCTGGCTGCTATTGGCCCTGGTATCGGTATCGGCATCGTCGCCGGCAAGACCGTTGAGGCTATGGCTCGCCAGCCGGAGATGGCCGGTCAGCTGCGTACCACCATGTTCCTGGGTATCGCCTTCACCGAGGCCTTGGCCCTTATCGGCCTTGTCGCCGGCTTCCTGTTCTAAAAGTACGAGTTTTCCAAACCGAAACTTTTAAGACGGGAGACCTATGAATAACGTCGTTTATTTGCTTGCAGCAGAGGGCGAGGAGAACCCAGGTTCGGGTAGCTTCTCCGTTCTTCTGCCCAAGAACTATGACATTTTCTGGTCTTTGCTGTGCTTCATCGTAATTCTCTGGTTGTTCTGGAAGTTCGTACTTCCTCGTTACACCAAGTTGCTCGAAGAGCGTGAAGACCGGATTGAGGGCGGCATGAAGCGCGCTGAGGCTCAACAGGCCGAGGCTAAAGCTGCTCTAGAAAAGTACAATGCTCAGCTGGCTGATGCCCGCGCAGAGGCAGCCGAGATCCGCGAGCAGGCGCGCGAGCGCGGCAAGCAGATCGAGGCTGATGCGAAGAGCCAAGCGGAAGAGGAATCCCGCCGCATCGTCGCCAATGGCGAAAAGCAGTTGGAAGCTTCTCGTTCGCAGGTTGTTACTGAGCTGCGTTCCGAAATGGGGCAGAACTCCATCAACTTGGCAGAAAAGATTCTGGGCGGCGAGCTATCTGACGCCTCCAAGAAGTCCTCTACCATCGATGGATTTTTGTCCGAGCTCGACTCTGTGGCACCGGCCGGAAAGTAGGCAACTATGAAGGCAGCTAGCCGCGAAGCACTCGCGAACTCACAATCCCGTGTGGATGAAATCCTCGCTGGCGATAAGAACGTCGCTAGTGCAGTCCAAGCGGGCCTGGACATTTTTGAGGTCGTCGACGTTCTCGATGGGGACCGCGAATTGCGTGTGTCCTTCATTGACGTTGCGGCCCCGGCCGAAGCACGCAAGTCCTTGGCCGAGAATCTCTTTGGCTCCAAGGTTTCTGCCGGTGCTTTGAGCATCTTGCAGGAAGCTGCGGCGAACCAGTGGTCTTCGCCAAAGGACTTCGTCAACGGGCTTGTATCCTTGGGTCGCCGCGCATTGCTGCGCGCCGCCGAGGCGCAGGGCCAGTTGGGCCAGGTCGAAGACGAGCTTTTCCGCTTGGCGCAGATTCTGGACCGCGAGGGCGAGCTTACCCAGCTGCTTTCCGATCGAACTGCTGAATCCGCACGCAAGCGCGGATTGCTGGCAAACGTGCTCTACGGGAAGGTGACGATGTTTACTGAAGCGCTCGCGCTGCAGGCCATTAGCCGCCCAGAGCAGAACCCCATTGATGACGTAGCGGGATTGGCCGATACTGCAGCAGCCCTGCAGGATCGCACCATCGCACGCGTGGTCGCTGCGGGTGAATTGAATGAAGGCCAGCAGGCAGTACTCGCTGAGAAGCTGGGCAAAATTTATGGTCGTGCGATGTCCATTCACTCTGAGGTTGACACCAGCCTCCTCGGTGGCATGCGCATCCGCGTCGGCGATGAAATCATCGACGGTTCGACGGCAGGCAAGATTGCCCGCTTCCGCGCCCAGATGGTGTAGCCGAAACGACAGAAACGATTTAAGTAAGTGCTGGAAGATACTACCGAGAGCAGGAAGAACATGGCGGAGCTGACGATCTCCTCCGACGAGATCCGTAGTGCGATTGCGAACTACACCTCGAGCTACTCCGCGGAGGCCTCCCGTGAGGAGGTCGGCGTGGTCATTTCGGCAGCTGACGGTATTGCGCAGGTTTCTGGCCTGCCATCCGTTATGGCGAATGAGCTGCTCGAGTTCCCCGGCGGCGTAATTGGCGTCGCACAGAACCTTGACACCAATTCCATTGGTGTCGTGGTGCTGGGTAACTACGAGTCCCTCAAGGAGGGCGACGAGGTTAAGAGGACCGGCGAGGTCCTTTCCATCCCCGTGGGCGAGGACTTCCTCGGCCGCGTTATTAACCCACTGGGCCAGCCCATCGACGGCTTGGGCCCAATCGAAAGCGAAGAGGAGCGCGTCCTCGAGTTGCAGGCACCTTCGGTGCTGCAGCGCCAGCCGGTTGAAGAGCCAATGCAGACCGGCATCAAAGCTATCGATGCGATGACCCCGATTGGCCGTGGTCAGCGTCAGCTGATCATTGGTGACCGTAAGACCGGTAAGACCGCGGTGACCATCGATACCATTTTGAACCAGAAGGCTAACTGGGAGTCTGGCGACAAGGACAAGCAGGTCCGTTGTATTTACGTCGCCATCGGTCAGAAGGGCTCGACCATCGCCAGCGTGCGCCGTACCCTTGAGGAGCACGGCGCGCTGGATTACACCACCATCGTGGCGGCCCCAGCTTCTGATTCCGCCGGCTACAAGTGGCTGGCACCGTTCTCCGGTGCTGCATTGGGCCAGCAGTGGATGTACCAGGGCAACCACGTCCTGGTTATCTACGATGACCTGACCAAGCAGGCTGAGGCGTACCGCGCAATTTCGCTGTTGCTGCGCCGCCCGCCGGGACGCGAGGCCTACCCAGGCGACGT
Source organism: Corynebacterium sp. KPL2850 (assembly GCF_040225855.1). Classification (NCBI taxonomy): domain Bacteria; kingdom Bacillati; phylum Actinomycetota; class Actinomycetes; order Mycobacteriales; family Corynebacteriaceae; genus Corynebacterium; species Corynebacterium sp. KPL2850. Next base: position 95,127 of record NZ_JBEHFV010000004.1, on the reverse strand, counting down.
CTTCTACCTGCACTCCCGCTTGCTGGAGCGCGCTGCCAAGCTTTCCGATGACATGGGTGCCGGTTCTATGACCGCACTGCCCATCATCGAAACCAAGGCTAATGACGTCAGTGCCTTTATTCCGACCAACGTCATTTCCATTACTGACGGTCAGGTCTTCTTGGAGTCCGACCTCTTCAACCAGGGTGTTCGCCCGGCTATTAACGTCGGTGTGTCCGTCTCCCGTGTTGGTGGTGCGGCCCAGACCAAGGGTATGAAGAAGGTTGCGGGTAACCTCCGTCTCGACCTGGCTGCATACCGTGACCTGCAGGCATTCGCAGCTTTCGCCTCCGACCTTGACTCTGCGTCCAAGGCGCAGCTGGAGCGCGGCTCCCGCCTGGTCGAGCTGCTGAAGCAGTCCGAATCCTCGCCGCAGCCGGTGGAATACCAGATGGTATCCATTTACCTCGCCGAGGCAGGCATCTTCGACGTCGTTCCCGTCGAAGACGTTCGCCGCTTCGAGGCCGAGGTGCACGAGTACCTCAACGCCAATACTCCAGAGGTCTTTGAGCAGATTGCCGGCGGCAAGGCGCTGAGCGATGAGTCCAAGGAAGCACTCGAGGCTGCGGCCAAGGAGTTCGCTCCTACGTTCCGTACCTCTGAGGGCCACAACTTGGGCACCGAAGCGCCTGTGGATCCTTTGGATGAAAATGACGTGAAAAGCACCGAGCTCAACGTCTCCCGGAAGACGGCTAAGTAGAGTTCAGCTCTCGTAATTAACCGTCTATATGAAAGAAGGGAGGAGAAACGATGGCTAATCTTCGCGAATTACGCGACCGCATTCGGTCCGTGAACTCGACTAAGAAGATCACTAAAGCCCAGGAGCTCATTGCTACCTCGCGCATTACCAAAGCGCAGGCTCGGGTGGAAGCCTCTCAGCCGTATGCGACTGAGCTGACCAATGTCATGAACAGGTTGGCTGCAGCGTCGACGCTAGAGCACCCTATGCTGCGCGAGCGTGAAGACGGCAACGTCGCCGCGATTCTCGTAATCACCTCTGACCGAGGCATGTGCGGTGGCTACAACAACAACGTCTTCAAGAAGGCAGCCCAGCTCAAGGCCCTCCTCGAAAGCAAGGGCTACGAGGTAGTTCGCTACGTCACCGGCAGCAAGGGCATCGGCCACTACAACTTCCGCGAGGAAGCGGTAGCGGGCAGCTGGGATGGTTTCTCTCAGGATCCAACCTGGGAGGGCACCCACGATGTGCGTCGCCACATGATCGATGGCTTCGTTGCTGGTTCTAAGGGCACTACCAAGGGCCGCGAGGGCCTGCATGCGGAAGGTGAAGGCGCAGGTGTTACCGGCTTTGACCAGGTGCATGTGGTCTACACCGAGTTTGAGTCCATGCTGACTCAAACCGCGCGTGCGCAGCAGCTATTGCCTGTTGAGCCGGTAGTGCAGGGCGAGGAGTACGAGATGGGTGACTCCGCACTGGAGGATCCGGAGCCGACGGAAAACATTTCCGCGGACTTCGAATTCGAGCCGGACGCGGATACCCTGATGGAAGCGCTGCTTCCGCAGTACGTCTCGCGTATCCTGTTTGCTATGTTCTTGGAGGCTTCGGCTTCCGAGTCCGCTGCACGCCGTACAGCTATGAAATCTGCTACTGACAACGCAACCGAGATTGCCAATGACCTATCTCGTGTGGCCAACCAGGCCCGTCAGGCACAGATTACCCAGGAAATTTCAGAGATCGTCGGTGGCGCTGGCGCGCTATCTGACAGCGCAGAAAGTGACTAGATTATGACTACAGCTCTGCAAGAGCAGAATGCACAGTCTTCGGCAGTCGCCGGTCGTGTCGTGCGCGTCATCGGTCCGGTGGTGGACGTGGAATTCCCACGCGAGGCACTTCCGGCCCTGTACAACGCACTCCACGTCGAGATTAAGCTCGAAGCTGTGGCAAAGACCGTCACCCTTGAGGTCGCTCAGCACCTCGGTGACAACCTCGTTCGTACCGTGTCCATGGCACCTACCGATGGCCTTGTCCGTGGCGCCGAGGTAGTCGACTCCGGAGAGCCTATCTCCGTTCCCGTCGGCGACGTCGTCAAGGGCCACGTTTTTAACGCCCTCGGTGACTGCCTCGACGAGCCGGGCCTCGGCCGCGATGGTGAGCAGTGGGGCATCCACCGCGAGCCACCAGCGTTCGACCAGCTCGAGGGCAAGACCGAGATCCTCGAAACCGGTATTAAGGTCATTGACCTGCTGACCCCTTACGTTAAGGGCGGCAAGATTGGCCTCTTCGGTGGTGCAGGTGTGGGTAAGACCGTCCTGATTCAGGAAATGATTACCCGTATTGCCCGCGAGTTCTCCGGTACGTCGGTTTTCGCCGGCGTCGGCGAGCGCACCCGTGAGGGCACCGACCTCTTCCTGGAAATGGAAGAGATGGGCGTTCTGCAAGATACCGCACTTGTCTTCGGCCAGATGGACGAGCCACCAGGAGTTCGTATGCGCGTGGCCCTGTCCGGCTTGACCATGGCGGAGTACTTCCGCGATGTGCAGAACCAGGACGTGCTGCTGTTCATTGACAACATCTTCCGTTTCACCCAGGCCGGCTCTGAGGTATCCACCCTGCTGGGTCGCATGCCTTCCGCCGTGGGTTACCAGCCAACCTTGGCTGATGAGATGGGTGTGTTGCAGGAGCGCATTACCTCCACCAAGGGTCGTTCCATTACCTCTCTGCAGGCCGTTTACGTGCCTGCCGATGACTACACCGACCCGGCCCCAGCCACGACCTTCGCCCACTTGGATGCGACGACCGAGCTGGACCGTGCCATTGCTTCCAAGGGTATTTACCCAGCAGTGAACCCGCTGACCTCTACCTCTCGTATCCTCGAGCCAGGCATCGTGGGCGAGAAGCACTACGAGGTAGCGCAGCGCGTCATCGGTATTCTGCAGAAGAACAAGGAACTGCAGGATATCATCGCCATCCTTGGTATGGACGAGCTGTCTGAAGAAGACAAGGTGACCGTGCAGCGTGCCCGCCGTATCGAGCGCTTCTTGGGTCAGAACTTCTTCGTCGCGCAGAAGTTCACCGGTCTGGAGGGCTCCTACGTGCCGCTGCAGGACACCATCGATGCCTTCGAGCGCATCTGCAACGGTGAGTTTGACCACTACCCAGAGCAGGCCTTCAACGGCTTGGGTGGCTTGGACGACGTCGAAGCTGCATACAAGAAGTTGAACGAGAAGTAGGGAGAGGCACATGGCTGACATCACCGCCGAATTGGTTTCCGTCGAGCGCTCATTGTGGTCTGGTCAGGCCTCCATAGTGACGGCTGAGACCACCGAGGGTGAGATCGGCGTGCTTCCCGGTCACGAGCCTGTGATCGGTCAATTGATCGACAATGGCGTAGTGACCATCCACCCAGTCGATGGCGCGCGGCGCGTTGCCGCCGTCCAGGGTGGCTTCCTCTCCGTTACCCAGGACAAGATTACCGTCCTCGCTGATTGGGCCATCTGGTCCGATGAGGTGGATGAGGCCAAGGCGGAAGAGGATTCCTCTTCGGCTCATGAGCTCACCAAGTCCCGCGGTGAGGCTGCATTGCGTGCACTTCGCCGCGCAGCAAAGGCTGAATAAACCTTGGATTGGTAGGAGAGGGCAGCAATAGCCGCCCTTCCTGCTCTCAGAAAAGCGCACTGGAATTTATCCGGTGCGCTTTTTCACGTTTTCTTTGCCTTTTCTTATTGGCGCGGAGGCGGAATCAGGCGCTACAATCCAAATAATTGTTCTTTCACTAACCAAGGATGGCGTGTGGAGCCCATGAATTCAACGGTTATCTCGGTGGTCCTGTGGGCCTTAGCGTTGGTGGTACTGCTGGTAGTCCTGCTGGCGGCCCTACGATTTTTTACCCTGCGCTCGCGCGGCACCGCGGTGTTGCTGCGCTCAATGCCGGCGAAGGATAGCTTTTCTTGGCGCCATGGCGTGCTGCGCTATACCGGAGAAGTTGTTGAATACTTCAAGCTGCGCTCCGTGTTCCCGCGCTATAACTTGTGGTTTAACCGCCTCGACATCAGCATTTTGAACTCTCGTTCTTTGGATGATGACGAGGCTTCTTTTATGTCTGATGCCACCGAGGTGGTGCACTTTAGCACCGGGGATGCGGAATACGAGCTGGCTTCCGATGCCCGCGGGATCATGGCCTTCGAGGCTTGGGTAGAGGCGGCGCCGTCCAAGCGGCAACAGCGCTTTGATTACAAGCAGTTACGGGAGCGAGCCACCCGGCAGTCCAAGCGCCAATAGCAACAGGCTAGGGTAGTAGCCATGCGCTTAGTAATCGCCCGTTGTTCAGTTGATTACGTGGGACGGCTCGACGCCCACCTGCCCTTGGCGGACCGCCTGCTCATCGTCAAAGCAGACGGCTCGGTATCGGTGCATGCCGATGACCGCGCGTATAAACCCCTCAATTGGATGACGCCGCCGTGTACGGTGAGTGAATCCGTCATCGAGGACGTGGATGGCAATGACACCGGCGAGGTCTTGTGGCTAGTGGAAAACCCGAAGGGTGAGCAATTGCGCATCACTGTCGCGGAAATCCACGAGGATATCTCCTACGAGATGGGCGAAGACCCAGGCCTGGTAAAGGACGGCGTGGAAGCACACCTACAGGAGCTTTTGGCCGAAAAGATCGACACCCTGGGCTCCAATTTCACCCTCGTGCGCCGCGAGTACCCCACAGCCATTGGCCCAGTAGACATTATGGCTAAAGATGCCGATAACCGGAATGTTGCTGTGGAGGTCAAGCGCCGCGGCGGGATCGACGGAGTAGAGCAATTGACCCGCTACCTTGAGCTATTGAACCGCGATGAACTAATCGCGCCGGTATCTGGCATCTTTGCGGCGCAAGAGATTAAGCCGCAAGCTCGAACGCTTGCCGAAGACCGCGGCATCCGCTGCGTGGTCTTGGATTACCAAGAGCTGCGCGGGCTCGAGTCGAAAGAATTGCGGTTGTTTTAATGCCACGGCGAAATAGGCGAAAACCGCAGGAATTCCGGCCGCTGCCCAAGGATGGCTCCACCTTCTTTGGCTCGCAGACGGTCGAGGGCCCCAGCTGGACGCACGGGGAACCGTACATCATGCGGCACATCGGTTCCGCGCGGGCGCAAAAATTCTATATTTGCCCGGGGTGTAACCAGAATATTCCGCCTGGGGTTGCCCACATCGTCGCCTGGCCGCGCGATACCGGAAGGCAAGGCGATGACCGCCGCCATTGGCACCGGCACTGTTGGGAGCGAAGGTAGACTTGCGGGCATGATTGTTGCATTTTCAGTAGCACCCGCAGTGGTGGATAATGACTCCGGCGAGATGGCCGATGCCGTGGCGGAGGCGGTCCGCGTAGTGCGGGAATCCGGCCTGCCTAATGAAACCAACGCCATGTTTACCCTTGTAGAAGGCGAGTGGGACGAGATTTTCGGCACGATTAAGAAGGCCACCGAAGCGGTGCGTGCGGTATCGCCGCGCACCTCGTTGGTTATTAAGGCCGATATCCGCGAAGGCGTGACGAATCAGTTGAAAGATAAAGTAGACGCCGTGAATCGTCGTTTAGCTAAGGAGGATTAATGACTTCTGCGAATAATGCTTATGTAGGCGGCGCCCTCGATCTCAGCCAGGTCAAGGCGCGTGCGGAAGCCCGCCAGCAGGCGCAAGAGCAGCCGCAGTTTAACGGAGTCCAGCCATTTTTTACCGTCACCGAGGCGAATTTTGAGACTGAGGTGGTGCGCCGCTCCACTGAGGTGCCGGTCGTCGTCCTTGTCGGCACCCCGCGCTCTACCCAGTCCGACCAGCTAAAGCAGGACCTGCAGGAACTAGCTGCGGCGGGAAACCTTAGCTTCCTCGTAGGCTACGTGGATGCGGATGCCACCCCACAGGTTGCGCAGGCTTTCGGCGTGAAGAACCTACCTACCGTGATAGCCATTGGCGCAGGCCAACCGCTGACCAATTTCGAGGGAGCCCAGCCGAAGGAGGCCCTCAAGCAGTGGCTGGATAGCTTGGTAGAAAACGTCGGACCGCAGCTTAAGGGGCTCGAGTCTGCACCGGCCGCAGCGGAGGAGGAAGAAGAGGACGACCCTCGCCTGCAGGAGGCAGAATCCTTCCTGAACTCCGGCGATTTTGATGGCGCGATTAAGGTCTATGAGTCCATCTTGGAAGCGGAACCGGATAATACCCAGATTAAGCAGGCGCGGGACACAACGAAGCTTCTCAAGCGGCTGGACCCGGCCAACCAAACCGAGGACCCGATTGCTGCTGCGGATGGGGATAAGGGGAACATCGATAAGCAAATGCGTGCCGCCGATGCCGAAGTCGTTGCAGGTGCCCCTGAAAAGGCCTTTGACCGCCTCATTGAAACCATGAAGGTTACCGCCGGCGATGAGAAGGCGCAGCTCAGGGAACGCTTGCTCGAGCTCTTCGGCCTCTTTGCCGGCAATGATCCGCGCGTTCTTGAAGCGCGCACGAAGCTGGCAAGCGCGCTGTATTAAAGTCGGCGGAGCTGTGTCAATTACTGCGGGCGGTGAATAGATCAGTCACAATGGAAGGCGTGAACGACGTAACCCCAACTGATCAAGACTGGCTCATCGACTTCCGTGGCGTGGAGCTTCGCCGCGGTGGCAAGAACTTGGTAGGGCCCGTGGACTGGCAGGTCGAGCTCGATGAACGCTGGGTCATCATCGGGCCGAACGGTGCCGGAAAGACCTCCCTGGTGCGCATGGCGGCCGCGGAGGAATTTCCCTCCAAGGGCACGGCCTTTTTGATGGGCGAGCAAATTGGCAAGACCGATATGCGTGATCTGCGCGCGCTGATTGGTCTTTCCTCCGCCGCCGTGCAATCGCGCATTCCCGCGGATGAGCGGGTCTATGACCTCGTCATTTCCGCAGGTTACGCGGTCTTGGGTCGGTGGCGCGAAGAGTATCAAGACATGGACTTTTCCCGCGCCGATGACATCTTGACCCAGGTTGGCGCCAGCCACCTAAAGGACCGTACGTGGACCACGCTTTCGGAAGGCGAGAAGAAGCGCGTCATACTCGCCCGCGCTTTGATGTCCAATCCGGAGCTGCTCATCCTGGATGAGCCTTCTGCTAGCATGGACCTCGGCGGGCGCGAAGATCTCGTGGGATACTTGGGCGATCTCGCGATGGATCCGGATGCCCCGGCCATCGTCATGATCACCCACCACGTGGAAGAAATCCCGTATGGCTTTACCCACGCGATGCTTCTGGATGAAGGAGAAGTGGTAGCAAAGGGGCTCATTAACTCCGTGCTGACCTCGGAGAACTTGTCTCAGGCCTTCCACCAGCCCATCCAAGTAGATCGCATTGGGCAGCGATACTTTGCCCGCCGGATTTCTTAATGACCAACCAGATTCATGACCAGCTCGATGCGATCGACGCTAGCGATACCACCGGGTTTAACGGCGGACGCATGGCGGCGAACGTGCTCTTGCTTCGCGATGGCCCCGACGGGCTCGAGGTCTGGGTGCAAGAACGCGTGAGCACCATGCGCAACTACCCAGGCCATGCCGTATTCCCCGGCGGTGGGGTAGACCCGCGCGATTTCCCACCGCGTTCGTGGGATTCCGGTGATTTGTGGGCCGGAAAGTCTGTCGTGTCTATGGCGCGGCGGATGGGCGTGACCAAGTACAAGGCCCACGCCCTCGTCTTTGCCGCGGCCCGCGAGCTCTTTGAGGAATCCGGTACGCTGTTTGCGATCCGGGATGACGGCACGATTTCTAATGCGCGCCGGTATCACCGCGAGCGTAGGCTCTTAGAAGACCACACCATCTCCTTTACCGAGTTCCTTAGCAATAACGGGATGCGCGTTGATGCCGATATGCTTCTTCCATGGGCCCGGTGGGTGGGGCAAAGCAAAAACCATTGGTTCGATACTTTTTTCTTCGTCGGCCTGCTACCTAGCGGGCAAGAACCGGATGGGGACACGCATGAGGCCGATGATGCTGGGTGGTTTTCGCCGCAGCTCATCCTAGAGGGCTGGCGGGCAGGCCTCGTCCGCCTCGTAGTTCCTACATGGGCGCAAATGCAACGGTTATGCAAGTACTCCACCGTCCAGGAGGTGCTTGATGATGCCTCCTCGTCCGACCTTCGCCCCGTCATCGGCGATCCCCGCGATGACCCGCAGTACGCGGAATATTTCGCCACCACCCCTACAGAGCGCATATGAGTTTTAACCTCGATGAAGTCCGTTTCTTAAGTGAACATAACGCCGAACTGGCTAGCTTGGACTTGGATCTGAGCAAGGCTTCGCAGTTGAAGGAGCTAAAAAAGCTGAAAGCGGCCTACGGCGATTATGCGCGCTGTGCCATGGAGCTACTTACTGCCCGGCGGGGAGGAAAACTGCCTGAGACCTGGCTTATGGATACCGATTCCGCCCAGCAAGCCACCCCGCTGTCGGTTGCGCGCTATCGGTCCGAGTTCTTGCGGCAGCGGGGAATGCGCACCGTGCACGATGTCACGTGCTCCATCGGTACCGAAGGCTATGGAACGAGCCTTGACTACTTCGGCTCCGATATCGATGCTTCGCGCCTTGCCATGGCCCGGCACAATTTGGCTTCTAACGTTTTCTTTCAAGCAGATGCACTCACTACGACCACCACGGCGGACGTCATTATCGCCGATCCCGCCCGTAGGAAGGCGGGGCGTCGCATCTCCCGTCCGGAGGATTTGCTGCCACCGCTACCGGACCTGATCGCCGCGCACCGGGACGCACACGTGGCCATCAAGTGCGCACCCGGCCTTGAGTTTAGTGACTGGGACGGATTGGTCACCGTCAGCAGCGTCAATGGAGCGGTTAAGGAGGCGTGCCTTTACACACCTGGCCTCGGAACGGGCAGGCACGCGGTGATGATTCAGGGCAAGTCAATTGATGTTCTCACGGATGAAGAGCACAACCTGCCAGAGGCTGGCGAGATCGGCACGTATCTCATTGACCCCGACGGGGCAGTAGTGCGCGCGGGCCTCGTGCAGCATTATGCGGCGCGCGAGGGATTGTGGCAGATCGATCCGCGGATTGCGTACCTGACGGGGGAGCGCATTCCACAGGGAATGTCGGGATTTCCATTCATAGAAAAGGTCCCCTTAAAGCGCCTAAAATCGGTACTAAAATCTTATGATGCAGGCAGCTTAGAAATCCTTGTGCGCGGCGTAGATGTGGACCCTGACCAGCTAAGAAAGCAGATGAAATTGAAGGGAACGCGGCCTTTCGCGGTCATCATTACGCGAATTGGCTCACAGGGTATCGCGTTGCTTTGCCAACCCCGAGTATTATCGTCCGAAGAGAATTACGCAACATAAATCTATCGGAAAGGTGAGTGCCCCCAATGCCAACGATTGTGGCTCTGGTCAAGCATGTACCGGATACGTGGTCCACCAAATCTCTGGAGGATGACCACACCCTGGATCGCACCTCCGTGGACAACATCATTGATGAGATTAATGAATACTCCGTGGAACAGGCGCTACGCCTGCGCGATGATAATCCGGATGAAAATTACCGTGTTGTCGCTTTAACCATGGGCCCCGCTCAAGCAGATGAAGCCCTCCGCAAGGCCCTTGCGATGGGTGCAGATGATGCGGTCCTCGTATCCGACGACGCACTGGCCGGCGCCGATGCACTGTCTACCGCGTGGACCCTGAACGCAGCGATTAACACGCTAGAGGATGTCCAACTGATCACATTGGGCAATGAGGCTTCCGATGCCTCGACCGGAACGATTGCCGGACTGCTCGCTGAATACCGCCAATTGCCCGCATTGACTGAGCTGCACAAGGTGGAGCTTCAGGGCAGCGCGGTAAAAGGCAGCCGCGAAGACGCCCGCGGAACCTGGGAGCTCGAGGCGGCCCTTCCTGCGATTATTTCCGTCACCGATAAGGCTGATAAACCGCGCTTCCCTAACTTTAAGGGGCTTATGGCCGCAAAGAAGGCAGAGATTACCACTCTGAGCGTGGCGGACTTGGGTATTGATGCCATTGCGCCGACCACGACGGTCACTTCTTCTTCCAAGCGCCCGCCGCGCACGGCAGGCGAGGTTATCTCGGAGCCGCAGCCACAGGATGCTGCGAAGAAGATTGCTGACTTCCTAGCTGCAAAGAACTTGATTTAGGAGTAGAAATGTCTCACGTTTACGTACTTGTTGAACACGATGCAGACAGCATTCTCCCCGTTACCGGTGAGCTCATTACCGCCGCACGCGAATTGGGTACGGTGTCTGCGGTGGTCGTCGGCAAGCAGGCAGATGCCTTCGATGCCGAGCTAGCCGCCCTCGGTGCCGCCCAGGTGGTGCAGGCAACGGCGGAGGATTATGACCAGCGCCTGGTGATTCCTGAGGTTGATGCTTTGCATGCCCTGGGCGCAGCCAATCCAGCGCCCATTGTCCTGGCCGCCAGCCCGACGAATAACGAGATTGCGGGCCGCTTGTCCGCTCGTCTAGCTTCCGGGGCGCTCGTCAATGTGGATTCCATTGAGGCGGATGGCTCTGCAACCATGACCATTTTTGGTGGCACCTACGAGACCACATCGCAGGCCTCTGGTAGCTGCCCGATATATACCCTGCAGCCCGGTTCCGTTGTGGCGGAGCCCCAGCAGGTGGAAACTCAAGCGGCCCCAATGCCACTGCCTGCGGCAACCGAAAAGGATGTCAAGGTTAATTCCTTTACTCCCGCCGAAAAGTCCGCCCGTCCCGAGCTCACCGCAGCCAAGGTTGTGGTTTCCGGCGGCCGCGGCGTCGGCGATAAGTTCGGCGAGGTCGTAGAGCCGCTTGCCGATGCCCTCGGTGGCGCCGTCGGTGCCACCCGCGACGCCGTCGATGAAGGCTTCTACGATGCCACCCACCAGGTGGGCCAGACAGGCGTGACCGTGTCGCCAGATCTCTACATTGGCTTGGGCATCTCCGGTGCCATTCAGCACACCTCGGGCATGCAGACCTCCGGCACCATTGTGGTGATTAACCAGGACCAGGATGAGCCGTTCTTTCAGATTGCGGATCTCGGTGTCGTCGGTGACCTGCACGAAATCGCCCCAGCTTTGACCGAGGAATTGAAGGCGCGCCAGTAATGCCGCACTATTTCGACTACGCAGCAACCCAGCCGATGCGCCAATCCGCCATCGACGCATGGGTTGCCGCCTCCGGATCGCTCAACTCTAGTGCGCAGTACGCCTCTGGCCGCAGGGCCCGCTCCGTGCTTGACGATGCCCGCGAGAAAGTCGCCTCCCTCCTTGGATGCGAACCTATCGAGGTTGTCTTTACCTCCTCTGGCACCGAGGCAGACAATATCGCTATCCAAGGTCTTTATGCGGCGGGAGATACCAACCGCATCATCTCGACGGATATTGAGCACCCAGCGGTGCGCGATACTGTGAGCAAGCTTGCCCAAGCCGACGCCACCGTGGATCTGCTCCCCGTGGACCGCAGCGGGCATATCAGCGATGGGGGCGCTTTCGCGAAACCTGCAGATCTTGCCACCTGCATGTGGGCCAATAACGAAACCGGCGCGGTCCAGCCCATCGAGGAGCTAGCCTCCCTCGCGCAACAATCCGGTATTCCCCTTCATGTGGATGCGGTGCAGGTAGCGGGCAAGCTGCCCATCAATTTTGCGGAATTGGGCATCACAACGCTTGCCGCCAGCGCCCACAAATTTGGTGGCCCGCGCGGTATTGGCGTGCTTTTGGCCAAGCGCACCCCTGCGCCGCAACCGATTTCTTTCGGCGGCGGGCAAGAACGCGGACTTCGCCCAGGCACGGTAGACGTAGCTAGCGCCTCCGCGCTCGCTGCAGCATTGGAGGAATCCATCGCAGAAAGCGCTGCCGAGGACGAGCGCATCGCTGCACTCCGGAACAAGTTGCGGGATGGGATCCTCTCTTCTATTGATAACGTTGTAGTGAATTCCACCGAGCCATGCTTGCCGTCGCACTTGCATGTTTCTTTTCCCGGTACCGATGGCGATAGCCTCATCATGTTGCTGGACTCGTTGCAGATTGAGGCATCTACTGGCAGTGCCTGCAGCGCAGGCGTCAACCGCATGTCCCATGTTCTTTCCGCAATGGGTGTCAGCGAGGAAGAAGGAATCGGGTCCCTCCGGTTCACCTTGGGGCGCCTTACTTCCGAAGACGATGTGGATTACGTGCTCGCGCACTTGCCGGACGTCATCGCCCGGGCCCGCACGGTTTAAGTATCAGCCCTTTCTTTGGCAGCACTCCGCCGCGCGGCGATTGCCTGGGCCACGGTTAGCGCCCAGTTCTTATTCTTCGCCGCTAGCGGGCCCTGCGGTTCATCGTATTCCCACCGCCCGTCCTGGAAGAGCCAGACAATGTCCCCGCTGTGCGGATCCATGATGTAAAAGGCGCTTTTATCCGTCTTTACATTGTGGTGGTGCTGGCACAGCGAGGCCAAATTTCCAGCCGCCGTCTTTCCTCCGTCTGAGAAATCGATCCGGTGGTCTTTTTGGCACCTGAAGGCCGGGCGGTTGCACCCGGGCCAGCGGCACACACCATCGCGACCCTCCACATAAGCACCGATGAGTGGCGGCGTGGAGTAGGACGGGCTGACCCTTGTTGCCGCCTGGTCCATATCGCGAGTAGTGGACGGGGTTAGACGGTCTGCAGTATCTGGGTGAATCCACCCATAGCCCTGGATAAAACCTGGAGCCGCATTTACGTCGCTGGCGCGGTACATATATAGATGTACCTGAGTTTTATCTTCGATGTTTCCGAGGATCAGCTGGGCCAGGGCATCGGCCTTACTGATTCCGTGTTCTTCCGCCGTACGCTGAACAACCTCGTCAATGAGGATGAGCGCATCTTCATCGAACTCTACGTTTAACCCTGCTCTTCCGCCCGCGGTGGGATAGATGAAATAGGAGTCATTTCGTGCGTCCCCTTCCTCGGAGTCTTTGTCTCCGCCGGTGTCCGAAGATTCCATTGTGATAAGCCCATTGAGCTTTCGGCGAAGGGCAGCATTCGATGGAAAGCTTTGGCCCGGCTTTGTGGGGGTTAAGTACTTTTCCAATTCGGCGTCTATACGCTGGAGGACGCCGCTGTCTACCTCACCAAGTTTGCTTAAGACCGCATCAATGGTGATAAGCCGAGAGAAATCGAGGAAGTAGTAGGTTTCCTGTAGCAGTTTGGTGCGCGGCAATTCCTCCAAACGGTAGAGGGCCATGGTGATATCCCTCGTTCGCCGTTCGCTTAAGCCGGTGCGAGCCGCCAAAGTATGGCACGAAATATCGAAATCGTCTTCTAGGGTTGGTCTAATTTCTTTCCAGAGTAGGTAGTCGGATTTTCTATTACAGGTGGCACTGACCGCGAGATCATCATGTGGATCAGTGATGAGGTAGTAGGGTTCCATGGCGATTATCCCCCGAATTTCGCACTAAGTTTCTAATTTTCATACGTTCACCATAAGTTACCCGCTAGACCCGTGCAAGCCGAAAAGCGAAAATATGTTCTAAATAGTACATTTTCAACGGAACTAGACAAAGAAGTGAAAAAATCACTCGCATGGTGCGCGTGTTGTAAATGTGGTTAGTGTGAATAGTTGTTAGACTCTCGCGCATGACAACTATGAGGGCACTCCGCAAGAGCATCATCGCGGTTATCGCTGCAGTTGCAGTCACGGTGAGCGGGACCGCTGCCGCGCAGGCAGCATTGGGAACGAGCGCACCAAAAGGTGTCGATATTGCTGCCCACCAGCACCCCGGTGGCATGCCTATTGACTGGAATAAGGTGAAATCTGACGGCCAGTCCTTCGCCTTTGTTAAGGCAACCGAAGGTGGGGACTGGATTAACCCGCACTACGTTAAAGATATTCAGGCGGCCAATGCGCACGGCCTAAAGACTGGCGCATACCACTATGCGCGCCCGGCTGGCGATGCCAAGACGCAGGCTGCTAACTTCGCAGCGCAGATCGCGTTGGCGCCGAATCAGACGTTGCCGCCGGTGCTTGATATCGAGGTCTCCGAGGGCAAGTCTGCCTCCCAGCTGGAGAGCTGGATCGAGGAATTTACCTCCGAGCTCAAGCGCCTGACCGACCGCACTCCAATGATTTATACCTACAAGTACTTCTGGATGGGCGAGATGAATAACTCCCAGAAGTTCTCCAATATGCCACTGTGGTTGGCGGCATACCAGGATGAGGCGCCGGATCCAGTGGGTGGGTGGAAGGACCTGTCCTTCTGGCAGCGCTCTGGATCAGGCAAGGTCGCTGGTATTCCTACCGATGTGGATTTAAACCTATTTAATGGTTCAAAGCAGCAGCTAGAGTCCTTTAGCGGCGGCAATTACGTCGATATCGGCGGGGCGCTCGATAGCCTTGTACTTGATGACAGCCTGGATTTGAGCTCCGATAGCACGCCGTTGATTGGTGCAATATTCGCTCTTGTGGCTGGCCTCATTGCAACGCCCCAGTTTGCCGATGCCGCCAAAGACGCCGGCCTTGATTCCCGAGCTGCTGAGGGCTTGGCGGCCTTTGTGAAGACCTTGGAAGACGAGGACGCTCTACCTCTCAAGCAATTGGGCAAGATGGCGGTCGGTGACTTCAGCGTCGGCGACTTGGCGCTACTGCTAGACAACGCGGGCCATGTCAATGGCGTCGACAAGGGCGAGGTCTCCGGATCTCAGGTCGAAGAAGCTAAGGATGCGGCGAAGAAGGCCGGTGCCGATGTGCCGGACTTCGATGCCGATCAAGTAGCTGACTTGCTCAATCGTGTGCTGAAGTAGCTCCCGCAAAGAATTTCCGGGTCCAGCTTTCATCCTTAAAGTGTGCGGGAACGGCTCCGCCTAAGAGTGCCTTTGCCAGTTGAGCGGCTTGTACCGAGCCCTCAGCTGGCAGTTGCGTATCTGAGGCCAGCAAGATGATGTTTCCATACCGGCGCCCCTTGAGCATTGGCGGGTCAGCGATTACGGCGAGGTGATCGAAGACTTCAGAAAGCCCGGCCAATTCTTCCTTCGCCAACTGAAGGTCCGAGTGATCGCCGCAGTTCGCCACGTAGAGGCCGCCGGCAGAAAGGGATGATTTGGCCGCTTGGAAAAACTCCACCGTCGTTAGATTTTTCGGTGTGGTGTCCCCAGCGAAGACATCGCGGATAATGATATCGCGGCTAGCGGGCAGAAAACCTTCGGTTTCCTTTCGGGCATCGCCGGGGCGGATTTTGACGGTGGGGGAACGGGGGACATCGAAAAGCTCGCGGACTAATTCGCCCAGCTTGGCATCGAGCTCAACCACCGTATGGCGGCTGTCCGGCCAAAGGTCGGCGAAGTAGCGCGGCAGTGAGCAGCCGGCCCCGCCGAGGTGGGTAACGCGCAGCTTATTAGGGGAGACCGTATTAAGCTGCTCCACCGCCGCTGCGATCCAGCGCATGTACTCGAAATCGAGTTCCTGAGGCTCGCCCAGCACGATATGGCTGCTAGGAACGCCATTGACGTTAAGGATATAGGCTCCGTCACGGAATTCATCTGGCACAACCTCGGCGGTGCCGGTGGATATCTCGTAGGTCCCGGTGATGTCTGACCTGTTCGCAGCTCGCTTTCTACCCATGGGATTCAAGCTTAGGGAATGGAATCGATTTAAGCTGCGTTGGGGCAAGGGAGTACACTTTCGGGCCTGTAGTCGAGGTATTTAAAGGGGAATGCAATGCGAGTATTGGTAGCAATGTCTGGCGGCGTGGACTCATCTGTCGCCGCCGCCCGCGCGGTGGAGGCTGGCCACGATGTCGTCGGCGTGCACCTGGCGCTGCATAAGGACGCGCAGCAAACGCGCGAAAAGGCCCGCGGCTGCTGTTCGTTGGAGGATTCCGCCGATGCCCGCCGCATTTGCGATAAGCTGGGCATTCCGTTTTATGTCTGGGACTTTTCGGAGGAATTCAAGGAAGAGGTCATCACGGACTTCGTGGATTCCTATGCCCGCGGTGAAACCCCGAATCCCTGCTTGCGCTGCAATGAGAAGATTAAGTTCCGCGCGCTGCTGCAAAAGGGCATGGCTCTAGGCTTCGATGCCATTGCGACCGGCCACTACGCCACCCTTGATGATGACGGCTATATGCGCCGCTCCAAGGATGAGAATAAGGACCAGTCTTATGTGCTCGGCGTCATTTCCGCCGAGGAGTTGGAGCACTGCTTTTTCCCCATCGGTGATACCCCCAAGCCGCAGATCCGCGAAGAGGCCGCAGCGCACGGTTTTTCCACCGCGAAAAAGCCGGATTCTTATGACATCTGCTTCATCCCGGACGGCAATCCCCAGCAGTTCCTTGGATCGCGCATCGGCCTTCGCCCCGGCATGATTGTGGACCAAGAGGGCACGGAGCTTAAGGAACATGATGGCGCGTGGAACTACACCATCGGCCAGCGCAAGGGCCTGGACATCAAGGCCCCGGCTGCCGATGGCCGCCCGCGCTACGTCACCGATATCGATGCTGCAACGGGCACGGTGACCGTCGGCGCGCGCGAGGACCTGGCGGTTACCGCCATTCGGGCCGATCGCCTGAAGTACCTGCACCCTGGCATGGATGGCGACTTCGAGTGCGAGGTGCAGGTCCGCGCGCACGGTTCCGTCGTGCCGTGCATCGCCCACGTGGACCGCGCCGCGGATTCGATGCGCCTAGAGCTCAAGGAGCCACTGTCTGGCGTTGCCCGTGGACAGGCGGCGGTGCTGTACCTGCCGTCCCCAGATGACCTCGGCGATATCGTCATTGGTTCCGGCACCATTTGCGAGACCGTGTAAATGACCGGATTCGCACTCGGGCCCATGCCCGGCACGTCCATGTCGGAGGCAGCGGACATCATCATGGGCGAGACCGAGCTTCCCGCCATCCCGCAGCTGCCGGAACGCGGCTTGGGCTCCGATTCGGTAGGGCGCACCGCCAGTATGCTCGAGGCCATCACCATCGACCGCGGGCCTCGTTCGTGGCGCATGACGGCGCGGCCGCAGCTATTGACTCGTCGCACGTGGGATCGCCTCGAGCGTGACCTCGACGAGGTACAGCAGGTGTGGGGAGAAAGCGTGCCCTGCGTTAAAGTCCAGGCGCTAGGGCCGTGGTCGCTGGCAGCCAGCATTGAGCTTGCCGATGGCCACCGAGTTCTTAGTGACCGCGGTGCCTTCGCCGAGCTTTCTGAAGCCCTTCTTCATGGGCTGCGGGCGCATGCAGATGATGTGGCACGCCGCTTCCACGGCGAAGTTGTGGTGCAGCTTGATGAACCTTTGCTTGCGGATATCGTGGCTGGACGCATCCCAGGTACCACGGATTTTGATTCTATCCCCGCCGTGGCTGACGAGGTAGCGCTAGAAACTCTGCTCGGCTTTGACGCGGACTACCTGCATGCCCCGCCGTTGTGGTCCATTGCTGGTGCCGCAACGACCTTGCTCGTCGATTTCCATAGCCCTCGTTATCGCCTCGATACCCCTGAGCATTTCGATGGCTTGGGAGAGCACCTGAGCGATGGCCATCGCATTGGTGTGGGGATTTCCGGATCGGATGCCCGTGCCGAGGCCATCGCGCTGGCCAAGCATCTCGACCGCATCGGCATGCCACGCGAACTTTTGGTCGATCGCTTTGATGTATATCCCGTGCAGGCCTCTGCCCGAACCCTGTGTTCGGTGACGGAGACCTCGTCCATCCTTGTCCGGGACGCCGGTGACCTTTAATCCACTCGACCCAAGCTATCGGTGGCCGTGAAATAGGCCTCCATGTAGGGAATGACGAATCTAAGCTGGCCGTGGCCGGTGGGTTCGATGAGATCGGCATCGATAAGCCGCTGGCGCGTGGCCGATAGGGACCGCACCGTGCGGTCGTGGTGTGCGGCGATAGCTTGAATTTCTGCAGTGTCGTTGTCCATGACAGCACTCATGGCTTCAAGGAAGCGGCGCTGTGCGGGTGGGAGCGTGAGGGTGGCGGGCTGGTGCACTTGTGTGCCTAGGACGGATATCGCCTCGGCCGAGATGGCTTGGACAGTGTTTTCTTCTATGCGGGTCGCGCCAGAGCGCTGTGCGTGGGCCCACGCTAGTGATCCGACGAGCTGAACCAGGTAGGGATATCCTCGAGATAGCTCCACGGCGGCGGAGACTGCATCTGCACTGAAGTCGAGGCCCGAGTGTGCGGCGGTTTCCTTAAATGCAACGGTAGCGTTGGCGGGTGACAGCGGGCCCAGCACAAACTTTTGCGCGCGGCGCAGAAAGGTTACTCCGGGCAGCTCTAGCAGCCGGTTAATGCCCTGTGGCAGGCCGGCTACGACGATGGCGACATCGAGTTCATCGCGCACTAAGTCTTGGTAAGTAACGGCCAAGGAGGCCAATTCTTGGGCATCGGCATCTTGGACTTCATCGATGGTAAGGAGCACACCTGCACCCTTGAGTTGGGCGAGTAATTCGCGTAGCCGGGTATTTAAGGTGGGCTTATAGGCTTCATTCGTGTTGTGTTCGATTCCTATGGAGCCAAGGCCGCCGATTCCGATGCGGTTGACTTTGTGCTTATCTGCCGGCGCAAGCGTGTCCATGATGCGGGGGATGGTGGTCTCGACGAGCTCTTCCACCATGGCGCTGCGGCCGGAGGCGCGCAGCGTAATCCATCCGCGGGTGGCGGCGATGTCTTCCAACTCGTTGAGGAGGACCGTCTTGCCAATACCACGGGCGCCGCTAATGACGAGTGAGCGACCGGGGTGTCCAGGTTGGGCATCGAGCGCTGCGCGAAAGGTATCGAGGACCGCGGTGCGGCCGACCCAAAACAGCGGTGGGACGCCAAATGTGGGGCGGAAGGGGTTCTCGTGAAAGGACATAGTCTCCATCGTAGTCCAACCGGAGATTTGGGAGACTTTTTAGCAACCGGAGATTTGGGAGACTTTTCACTCTTGTGTGGGCGCCTTGCTTGTTGCCAGCAAGGTTAGGTGCGGCCCGCAGCAGGGCTGGTGGCACCCCACGTCATGGCTCCCGCATGGAGGGCGAAGGAGCCAACCAGTGCATACCACCAGTAAAAATGCACGGAGGTGTACCAGGGCAAGGCGTGGCCTAAGAAGATGATGACGACGGCGGTCAGTGCCGCCGAAAAGACGCGGGATGCCGTCGAGCCGGGTTTCTTTAAAGCTTTCCATGCGGCCCAGAGTTCGGAGGCGATGAAAACGGCGAGGATAATGGTCGTAGGCATGGTGTTTCCTTAAAGCTCAGCGAAGAGTGTGTGGCCAAGTTCTTCGGTACCGGTGAGCGAATCGTTGTTTGCAAATGCGGCTCGCTTTGTCTTTGGGTCGATGATGAGCATGGTGGAATAGCCGTAGGTTCCGCCGTTATGCCAGAAGCCGGTGCCGTTATCGTTCTTCTGCCATCCGTATGCGGGATCGCCGTGTGCCATAAACCACTCTGCGAACTTAGCCATATCGCTTGCAGTTGAGCGGATCGCCCCTGCAGGCGCCGAACCGTCCATTTCCCAAGGCTGGGCCTGCCGCCCAGTGGCGGTGCGGCCGCGCGGGGCATCGGCAGGCACGGCGCCGGGGGTCATAAGGTAGGTCTCCGTTAATCCGGCTGGCTCGAATATTCGCTGTTTCAGTAACCTCTCATAAGGCGTGTCTGCCGCGGTTTCTATTACGTGCCCGAGCAGGGCGTATCCGAGGTTGGAATAGGATTCCTCCCCGCGGTTGCTGAGCTCTGCTGCGGCGGCAGCATCGACGATATCTTGAGTGCTTTCGCCCTCATATGGGTTCGTACCGGCCACTGCGGACCACAGGAAACCGAAGAAATTCCCGTCTGCTGTGGGAGGTAGGCCAGAGGTGTGATCGAGTAGTTCCTTAATCGTTATATCCGCTACGGGCGCGTTGTCTACGTCTAGAAACTTGCCAACGGTGCTATCGAGTCGCAGTGTGCCTTCTTCTACAAGCTGGTGGGTGAGTTCGCCGGTGAACATTTTAGTGACAGAACCAATCTCGACTTCTGTGTGCTCGTTGCTGCCTACACCCGCAAAGGTGGCGATACCGTCGCGGAGTGTAAAAGCGGTGAGGTGATGAAAACCCGGCTTCGCGTGTTCTCGCAGTGAGGAGGCAAGGGCTGCATCTCCTGTATCTGTTGGGGCGAGCGTGAGGCGCCGAAGACCAGCCAGTAGGAGCACGGAAGCGATAGCGATGGCGGTGACGATACTGAGGGCGAGTCTGCGCATTAGTGGTCCTCGCTAGCGGTGATAATGGCGAGCAAAGGGATAACGCGGGCGGGGCGAATAGAGTACTCGCCACTTGTCTTCGTGGTCCAACCTGCGCTGGTTAGAGCGCTGAGGTGGTGATAGGCCGTGCCGGTGGAAGAGACAATATCCTCGTCCACTAGCTCCGCGGCGGTAGCAGGTGCCGCGAGGAGGCGTCGAAGAATTTCGCCACGTACGGGATGGTCAAGTGCGGCGAGGCGTTCGATATTTTCTGACCAGTCCTGGTCAGTTATTGCCGTGGTGGGACGCTGCCACTGATAGGCGTAGGTACGCTTGCCGAGAGCAATGTTGCCGCCGAAGATTACCGATCCATCGGGAAGCTGAGTGGAGGGAGTTAGGGCATCGACAAGCCAGTAGGTCGACTCCTCCGAGGGAGGCTGCGGTGGGGCGCTCGATTGGCCTTCGAGTTTGGCGACGCGTTCCTCGAGATCATGAAGGCGTGATTCAACGATGTTCATATTTCTAGAATTCCAGAATGCTAGAAATATGGCAAAGGCAAGGGGATTAGGAAATCATGGGCCATGCGGTGGAGACATCGGAGGCATCGCGACCCTTGCCCTCCAGATACTTCTTAAACGCGATTCGGTCCTCGTACCACTTGACTGCTTGGAACTCCATGAGCTCGTTGGCGTCCATCTGGGCCAAGTTGGGGTAGTGCTGGCGCACCTGCTTCCAGGCCACGCGGGCGGCAGCGAGGGCATCGGCAGTGGCCTCGTGCGCATTGCCCAATTCCACGCCGTAGTGCTCGCACACCGCGCCGAGGGTGCGCTTTCCCTTGCGCCACTTATCGCTCACGCGATCAATGACGTACGGATCGAAGACCGGGCCTGTGACCGTGAAATCGCCGGTGAGACTCCGCAGCACGGTGAGGTCGAAGGCCGCGTTATAGACGATGAGCGTCAGGCCGTCCTCCCACGCTGCCTTGATGGCATTAACCGTGTCCTTGAGGACCGCCTCGTGCGGGCGGCCTTCTGCCTGGGCCTTTTCCGTTGTGATCCCATGCACGTCGGTTGCGGCTTGGGGGATCTCGATGCCAGGATCCGCAAGGTGCTCCACCTTCTGGACATCGCGGCCGTCAATTCGGACTAGGGCTGAGGTAACGATGCGAGCGTCTTTGGGGTTGGCGGAGGTGGTCTCAAGGTCGAAGGCGAGCATGCGGGAGGCGTCGAAGTTCATGGTCCATACCTTAGTAGCTAGCCCGGACATGGGGGATCGCTAGACTTGGATACTGTGACTAATCCAGCTGATGTGCAACGTGAATGGAACGACTTGGCGCAGGAAGTGCGCCGCCACCGCAACCTGTATTACAACGGTGAACCCGCGATTCCCGATGCCGACTTTGATGCGCTTTTCCAGCGCCTGGTGGACCTAGAAAAGCAGCACCCGGAGCTGGCGGTTCCGGATTCGCCCACCCAGCAGGTAGGTGCTGCGCCGAACGCCGGTGAGGACATTGAACACCTCGAGCGCATGATGAGCCTCGATAACGTCTTTAGCGCCGGTGAGATGCAGGACTGGCTGGATAGGACGCCCGCCAAGACCTACCTAACGGAGCTGAAGATCGATGGCCTCTCCATCGACTTGGTCTACCGCAACGGGCGTTTGGACACGGCCGCTACCCGTGGTGATGGCACCGTGGGCGAGGAGATTACCGCCAATGCGCGGGTCATTTCTGATATCCCGCACGAACTTACGGGCACTGATGAGTACCCAGTCCCGGAACTTATTGAAATCCGCGGCGAGGTCTATATGCGCCCCGAAGATTTCGAAGAGATCAATGAGGAGCGCGCGGCGGACGGCAAGGCGCGGTTTGCCAATCCCCGCAACGCTGCGGCCGGCGGACTACGCATGAAGGATCCCGCCGAGGTGAAAAAACGCCGCCTGCGCATGGTGTGTCACGGCCTAGGCGCGCGCGAGGGATTTTCCCCCTCCTCCCAGCACGATGCCTATAAGGCCATCGCTGCATGGGGCTTGCCCGTCTCGCCCTATACAAAGCAGGTCCACTCCGCCGCAGAAGTACAAGAGGAAGTATCTTATTGGGCCGAACACCGCCACGATGCGATTTTTGAAATGGATGGGCTCGTGGTCAAGGTGGACGACTTGGGCTCACAGCGCCAGCTCGGGGCGACCTCCCGCGCACCGCGCTGGGCCATTGCCTATAAGTACCCGCCGGAAGAGGTCACGACGAAGCTGAAAAACATCGAGGTCGGCGTGGGGCGTACGGGGCGCGTTACCCCCTTTGCCATCATGCAACCGGTCTTTGTCTCCGGCTCCACGGTATCCATGGCCACCCTGCACAACCAGTCTGAGGTCAAGCGCAAGGGCGTGCTCATCGGAGATACCATTATTATCCGCAAGGCCGGGGAAATCATTCCTGAGGTACTAGGCCCCGTGCGCGAACAGCGCGATGGCAGCGAATACGAATGGTCCTTTCCCACGCAGTGCCCAGCCTGCGGCACGACGCTCGCCCCGCAAAAGGACGGCGATGCTGACTGGCGATGCCCCAATACCCAATCCTGCCCAGCCCAACTTTCCGCGCGCCTGGAATACCTCGCCTCCCGCAAGGGCCTCGACATCGAGGCGCTGGGGGAGAAGGGAGCTATGGATCTCATCGAAAACGGCATCCTCACCGATGAATCCGAGCTCTTTGAACTAACGGAAGAAAAGCTGCTTGCTTCCGATGTCTATACGGCCAAGCGCGATACGAAGGATAAACGTAGCAAAAAAGAGGGCAACGCCAAGGTCAATACCGCGGGCAAGAACCTGCTGCAGAACTTAGAAGAGGTCAAAGACCGCGATTTCTGGCGCGTGCTGGTCTCGCTATCTATTCGCCACGTCGGCCCCATTGCCGCCCGCGCCTTGGCAGCGCGCTATGGCTCCATGGAAAAGCTGCGCGCGGCCAAAACCGAGGATCTTGCAGAGGTAGACGGCGTGGGCGCGGTCATCGCGGAATCCTTCCACGCCTGGTTCGAGGTGGACTGGCACCGCACCATCGTTGAGAAATGGGCGGAGGCTGGCCTAGCCATGGAGGTAGCCGCAGAGGACAGGAAAGAACAGACCCTAGAGGGCCTGACCATCGTTGTCACCGGCAGCCTCGAAGACTTCACGCGCGATTCCGCCAAGGAAGCCATCATAAGCCGCGGCGGAAAGGCAACCGGCTCCGTATCGAAGAAAACCTCCTACCTCGTCGCCGGGGCCAATGCCGGCTCCAAGAAGGATAAAGCCCGCGACCTTGGCGTGCCTATCTTGAACGAGGAGCAATTCCACACGCTCTTGGACACCGGGGAGGTATAGGCGCGCCGCGCCGGGCTTATTTGAGGAAAGCACCCAAAATCGTGCCGATGTGGCCGAGGTGCTCGACCTCAGAGGCCAGGTATTCCGGCCCGCCGGTGCGGCCCATGGCGATGACCATCCCGGTATCTCCCAGGGGAGCGGCGGCTAGGGCGGAATCGAGCAGCGCCCAGCTTTCTGGCACCCATTCGTCCTTATCGGGATGCAAGGTGCGCGCGCTGTCGATGTTGAGATCGACCGGAATCGTATCGTCATCGGCAGGGGCCGCGTTCGAGGAGGCGACGCGGTGAATGGGCTCATTATTGTCAATGACGATGGCCCACGTGGAGGTCGCAGCCTTCGGAATAGCCGCGACGACTTCCTCCATCGCTGCCGTGACATTGGAGGCATTGGCGGCAACGCGCGCTAATAATTCGATCTGCCCGCGCCGGTCCACGCGGCCGCTGAAGGGCCGAATGGAATCTACTTCCACGCCATGAACAGAGGCGGCGGCGGTAATGAGGGCATCGGCCATCGCGTCTGTGGGAAGCTCAATGACGATGTCATCCATGACGGTGCCATCCGGGAAGGATTCTACGATGTCAACGGATTGGATATTGCCGTCAACCAGCCCGAAGGCCTCCGAAAGCTGGCCCAAACTACCAGGGGTATCGGGAAGCAGGACACGGATTAGGTAAGACATTAAGTCGCACGCTTTCAGTAGCTTATAAGCTTATAGTCCCAATAACGATACCTGGGTCACAGTGCGCCGTTCAAGGGGCAATAATTCGGGGTGACTCGGCAACCGCGCGGGTTGGTGCAGTATCATGGAGCCTCAGCAATTTACATAGTACGCGCGGGAAAATGATTTTCACCTGCGCGTCGATTATGGAAAAAGGATGGAGTTCGCGTGTCTGAGATTTCGCGTGATGAGGTAGCCCACCTTGCCAAGCTTTCCCGCCTGGCATTAAGCGATGAAGAGCTAGCCCAATTCGCAAGCCAGATTGATGAAATTGTTGATTCCGTTTCCGCAGTAAGGAACGTGGACACTGAAGGCGTGGAACCGATGAGCCACCCGCACTCCGTGGATGCACCGATGCGCGAAGACGTCATCGTGCGCACCCTTACCGCCGAGCAGGCCTTGGACCAAGCGCCGGCCGTGGAAGATGAGCGATTCGTCGTGCCGCAGATTTTGGGAGGAGAGTAAATGACCAACGTTGTCGTACCTGCGGAGGGGCTGACCTCTTTGACCGCCGCCGAGCTGGCGGACAAGATTCACGCGCGCGAGGTGACCTCCCGCGAGGTTACGCAGGCCTTTTTGGATCGCATCGCAGAAACTAACCCGGAACTCAACTCCTTCCTGCACGTGGGGCAGGAGGAAGCATTGGCGGCTGCCGATGTCGTGGATAAGGCCCTCGACGCCGGCGAAAAGCCCGCATCGGCATTGGCCGGTGTGCCGCTGGCCCTAAAAGACCTGCTGGTTACTACCGATGCCCCCACCACCGCCGCATCCAAGATGCTCGAAGGCTACATGTCTCCGTATGACGCGACGGTGACCAAGCGCCTGCGCGAGGCCGGCATCCCGATCTTGGGCAAGACGAACCTGGATGAGTTTGCGATGGGTTCGTCCAATGAGAACTCTGCCTTTGGCCCGGTTCACAACCCGTATGACACCGAGCGCACCCCGGGCGGTTCCGGCGGCGGTACCGCAGCGGCGCTCGCTTCGGGACAAGCTCCGTTGGGTATTGGTACCGATACCGGCGGTTCCATCCGCCAGCCGGCGGCGCTGACCAATACCGTGGGCGTAAAGCCCACCTACGGCACGGTATCTCGCTACGGCCTGATTGCAGCCGCGTCCTCGCTGGACCAGGCGGGTCCCTGTGGCCGTACCGTTCTGGATACCGCGCTCTTGCACGAGGTTATTGCTGGCCACGATGCCTTCGATGCCACGTCTGTGGACAAGCCTGTAGCCCCCGTGGTGGAGGCCGCCCGCGAGGGCGCGAAGGGTGATCTGAGCGGCGTCAAGGTTGGCCTCATCAAGCAATTCGAGCGCGATGGCTGGCAGGACGGCGTGATGGAGAACTACCACGCCGCCGTGGAACAGCTGCGCGAGCAGGGCGCGGAAATCGTCGAGGTGGACTGCCCGCACTTCGATGAGGCATTGGCCGCCTACTACCTGATCATGCCGTGTGAGGTCTCGTCCAACCTAGCCCGCTTCGATGGCATGCGCTACGGCCTGCGCGCTGGCGATGACGGATCCCATTCCGCGGAGCAGGTCATGTCCCAGTCGCGCGCAGAGGGCTTCGGCCCCGAGGTCAAGCGCCGCATCATGCTGGGCACGTATGCGCTGTCCGTGGGCTACTACGATGCCTACTACCTGCAGGCGCAGCGCGTGCGTACCCTCGTGGCCCAGGACTTTGCCCGCGCCTTTGAGCAGGCTGACGTACTAGTCTCGCCTACCACCCCAACCACCGCGTTCAAGCTGGGGGAGAAGGCCGAAGACCCCATGGCGATGTACAACTTCGACCTGTGCACCTTGCCGCTAAACCTGGCTGGCCTGTGCGGCATGTCCGTGCCTTCCGGCCTGGCCGCCGATACCAACTTGCCTACCGGTTTGCAGATCATGGCACCGGCTTTCCAGGATGACCGCCTGTACAAGGTGGGTGCAGCCTATGAAGCTAAGCGCCAAAGCTAGCCGCGCTATCTAAAATCGTTGTCACTGTGAAATAGCTGCGGATTAGATAACGATTCGTTTACACCCCTGTTGGATACCCATCCGACAGGGGTAAATTATTGGGTATGACTTTGAAAAAGATTGCAACCGCGACGATGTCCGTCTCCGCAGCTGCGCTCATGACCATGGGCGTAGCACACGCTGAGGAACCCGCAGCAAACCCGGCACCGGCTGAGCCCGGCACCGAGGTGGCAGAGACCACCGCCAAGAGCGACTTGGTGGAATCCCTGCCGGCAGACGCTGACAAGCTGGTGCCCAACATCGAGGGCCAGACCATCACCGGTGAGCTGCACTCCGCCAAGGAAGACGGCCAGTTCACCGTGCAGTTCGACAAGGATCAGTCCCTGGTTCTCGATGATGGCTGCAATACCTACACCACCTCCTACGATGTGGATAAGGATGGCACCATTCACGTAGGTGACTTCGTCTCCACCAAGGTGGCGTGCGATGACCACACCCAGGCACTTTCTGATTCCCTGCGTGACGTCCTCGAGTCCGAGCCTTCCTTCTATGCTCTGCCTGACGGCCAGGCCGCACTGGGCGCTGAGGACAACGCCGTTGTCTTCAACGTTGTGGAGTAAATACTCACAAAACCATTCAGCACCATGATCCTCCTTGGCGGGGGACCATGGTGCTGTTGTGTATGTGGCGGGGTGGACTACTTGGCATCGGAAAGCGCGTAGGCAGCGCCTGCGGAGGCGGCCGTCACGGCGAGGACTGCTGGCCAGGAACCAATCTTCTTTGCCAATGGGTGAGAGGCACCGAACGCGCCGACGTACAGGGCGGACAAGCCAGCGGTCGTGGCTGGGTTGGTCTTCTTTGCCCAGGAACGGCCGGCCCACAGGCCAGCTGCGCCGAGGATGACGCCGCCGAGCGGGCGAATGCCGGTCTCGCGGGCGGTGACCCAACCACCGATAAGGCCGAGGGTAACGGTGGTGGCGGTGGATACGTCTTGCGGTTTCTTGATATCAATCATGGACATGGTGGCCAGTCTAGGCCTGATTTGTGTGCCCCGCTAGAATTCCTGCCATGACTGTGGAGACTAACCTGCCATCGGAGCGCCAAGCATGGCTCGCCATGTTTGCCCTATCCCTCGGTTTCTTTGTATCCCTGTTGGACCAATCGATGGTAGCCATCGCCTTGCCGGAGATTCAGGCGGATTTGGGCGCCACGGTCAATGAAATCATGTGGGTTTCGGCCGCCTTTTTGCTCGCCGTCGTAGTGCCGCTGCTTTTTACGGGGCGGCTTGGCGATGTCCTCGGTCAGCGCGCCCTGTTCTGCATCGGCGTGGCGCTGTTTGGGATCGGCGCAGTAGCGTGTGCGCTGGCGCCGTCGATAGAAGTGCTCATCGTCGCGCGCATCGTGCAGGGCCTGGGAGCCTCGCTGGAGATGCCACAGACGATGTCCGTTATTAACCGGGTCTTCGCCCGCGAGCGGCGTGGGCGCGCGCTGGGGGTATGGGGGATTATTGGCTCGGTGGCATCCTTGGCTGGGCCGCTGCTCGGCGGGTTCCTCGTGGCTTCTTTTGGTTGGCAGGCGGCCTTCTGGGTGCATATTCCATTTGTTATCGCCGCCATCGCGCTGGCTCTGCTGTGGATACCGAAGCTGCCGACCACGGCCCAGGACATCGATATGCCCTCGGCCATAGTCTCGCTCATTGCGCTAGGGTCCATCGTCTTTGGCATTCAACAAGGCCCAGAGCTGGATTGGGACTGGCGGGTGCTGGTGGTGCTTGCCATCGGCATAGTCGCAAGCATCGCGTTCGTGCGCTTGCAGGTTAGCGCGCAGGACCGCGGTTCCACGCCTCTCTTTCCGGTGGAGCTCTTCCACAACCGCAACTATGCGGCCGGCTCCGTGGGCATATTAACCATGGGCTTTATGGCGGCTTCGGTCATGCTGCCGGTGATGTTGTGGCTGCAATCGGTCAAGGGGCTATCCGCCGGTGAGGCCGGCATCATCGTGGCTCCCATGGCGCTGGTCTCCATGCTGATGTCACCCATCGCCGGCATCCTCACGGACGTGGTGAATCCGCGCCTGATGGGGCTGGTGGGATTTAGCCTTATGATCGCCTCGCTGTGTTTGGCCTGGTGGGTCATGCATGCCGACGCCAACCCGTGGTGGTTGTCCCTGCCCATCGCCGTTCTAGGAATCGGCCAGTCCTTTATCTGGGGCTCCAACGCGGCAACGACGCTGCGCGATATTTCACCTCACCACATGGGCGCGGCGTCGGGGGCGTATAACACCTCCCGCCAGGTGGGATGCGTGGTAGGCGTGGCCCTAGTTTCCGCCGTAATGCAAACGGGTAATCCGACCACGGCGATCATCAATTCGATTCTCGCGATTGTTATCGCGCTGGTGGTGGGACTTATCTCCTCGCTGCGCTACGTGGACACGCTGCATGGATAAAAATCCTGCGCTAAATTGGGGATCATGCGTCTAGCTGTACTGACTTCCGGTGGCGATTGCCCCGGCCTGAATGCTGTAATCCGTGCGGTTGTGCGAACCGCATCCAACGAATTTGGCGATACCGTCGTGGGCTACGAAGACGGGTGGGTTGGCCTTTTAGAAGACCGTCGGCGCGATCTCTACGACGATGCCAGCATCGACCGGATTCTCTTGCGTGGCGGCACCATTTTGGGCACCGGCCGGTTGCACCCCGATAAATTCAAGGCCGGCTTGGAGCAGATCAAGACGAATATGCGCGAGGCCGAGGTCGATGCCCTCGTTGCCATCGGTGGCGAAGGCACGCTCAAGGGCGCTAAGTGGCTTAACGATAATGGCATCCCCGTCGTGGGCGTGCCGAAGACCATTGATAATGACGTCAATGCCACGGACTATACCTTCGGCTTTGATACTGCGGTATCGGTGGCAACTGATGCGATCGACCGCCTGCACACGACGGCGGAGTCGCACAACCGCATCCTCATCGTGGAGGTCATGGGCCGCCACGTAGGCTGGATTGCTCTGCATGCCGGCATGGCCGGCGGCGCACACTACACGGTGATCCCAGAAGAGCCCTTCGATATCGCGGAAATCACCAAGGCGATGGAACGCCGCTTCCAGATGGGCGAGAAGTACGGCATCATTTGCGTGGCCGAAGGCGCCCTGCCGAAGGAGGGCACCATGGAGTTCGAACCCGGCGGCGTCGACCAATTTGGCCACCAAACCTTCAACGGGATTGGCCAGGTCATTGGGGATGAAATCAATAAGCGCACCGGCTATGACGTGCGCACTACCGTCTTGGGGCACATCCAGCGCGGCGGCACGCCCACTGCGTATGACCGCGTCCTAGCAACCCGCTACGGTGTGCACGCCGCCCGCGCGGCGCACAACGGGGATTCGGGAATGTGTGTTGCCCTGCACGGCGAAGACATCGACCTCGTGCGACTAGAAGAGGCCGTGGGCACACTGAAGACGGTGCCCGATGCCCGCTACCGCAATGCGCAAGCGCTCTTCGGCTAAAGCCTTTTTAGCTCCCCGTCGTCTCGAATATTAAGATCGTCCTCTCACATGGTGGGAGGGTACTCTTTTGTATATGAGTACCGATAGCGCTACAGAAAAACAGGAAGAACGGCAAGCGCTCATCGCGGCGCTGGGTTTTCCCATACTCGTAATCATCGGCGGCATTATTGGCTATATCGCCCCTGGCACCGCGGCATCCTTTGCCCCACAGGTAACGCCGTTGCTGGGCATCGTCATGTTCGGCATGGGGCTTACCCTCAAGCCCGTAGATTTTGCACTCGTGGCGCGCCGGCCGCTCCCGGTGGTGCTCGGCGTGGTGGCGCAGTTCGTCATTATGCCGCTTATCGCGCTCGCCGTGGTGGCAGTAATGGATCTGCCAGAGGCGGTTGCGGCTGGCGTGATTTTGGTCGGCTGCGCCCCGGGCGGCACGAGCTCTAACGTGGTGTCCTACTTAGCGCGCGGCGATGTCGCGCTTTCAGTGACCATGACCTCTATCTCTACGCTTTTGGCGCCCATCCTCACCCCGCTATTGACCTTGTGGTTGGCGGGCGAATACATGCCGGTCTCCGCGGCATCGATGGCGTGGTCCATCGTGAAGGTGGTCCTCGTTCCGGTCATCGCGGGCATCGTCATCGGCATGCTGCTTCCCCGGCTCGTGGCAAAGATTCAGGCGGCTTTGCCGTGGATTTCCGTTACCGCGATTGCCTTGATCGTGTGCATCGTGGTCGGCGGCGCGCAGGACAATATAGCCACCGCCGGTGCGCTGGTCTTTGCCGCCGTGGTTATTCACAATGCGTGCGGCTATGGGCTGGGCTATCTCGCGGGCCTTTTTACCCGCCAGCCGGTTCCGGTGCGCCGCACCATGGCCGTGGAGGTGGGAATGCAAAATTCCGGGCTAGCTACCAGCCTTGCCTCTTCCTACATGAGCCCACTGGCCGCCTTGCCCGGCGCCGTCTTTTCCGTGTGGCACAACCTGTCCGGCGCGATTTTGGCAGCGCTGTGCCGCTTTAGCGATGCCCGCAAGGGTGCAGTCAGCTAAAAATTAATGGTGACAGCGGGGAAGTCCTGGTCTACGAACCAGGGCTCTTCCGTAATGGTGAGCGGGGGTTGGCCTTCCTCGAAGGCTAAGGTATCGCCGCCTTTGACGGTGGCGCCTTGCAGGATGTGGTCGGCGATATTTGCCAGCTTGTAATAGAGGTCCGTGGGATCCATCGAGCTGGTGCGTGCCTGGATTTCCGGGTGACCCGCTTGGACTAGGCCCATGGAGTAGCCGCGGAGCTCGCCGCCCGATTGGGTAATCCACACCGGTGCAATGTGCATGGGTGCGAGGTTATTGCGCACGGCGTCATTAAACATCGCCGGGGAGATGGAGACGTTCCCGCGCGGGTTGTGGATGATGAGGCAATTGGGGTGCTGGGCTACGGCGGACGTCGCCTGGGACAGCAGATCGAGGTGCTCGCGGCGCGGCTCGCGAAATTGATGGGAAAGGTCGTGTTCCTTGTTATCAGGAAGGACCGAGACGAGCACCTGGGATCCCGCAGTGTTGAGGTCGCAGGCATCGGCGCTCAAAATGGGGTGGAGGCCGTAACTATCTGGGGTGGGTGCAGAATCAATGGTCTGGTAATGCAAGAGAAACGCGCCATCGATAGGAACTACAAGGCTGCCTGGGTTCTTGCCGGGAGTGATTTCGCCGACGCGCGCAGAAAAGATGCCGCTGACGGCGTCTTTGATCTCATCGGTAGTAGGGGCGGTGGAAAAGACCGCGATGTTGATGAGTGGGGCATCGACAAGCGACGTGTCTACGGTATGTGGAGTCGTCATGACAGTCACCCTAGGGGCTAGCGCGCGAGAGTGCACGGACGTATTAAGATGGCACGCATGACTGCTGCGATGTATGACCTGATGGACTTCGACGAGGTCCTCGACAAGTATGAACCGGTAATGGGCATGGAAGTCCACGTGGAGCTGGATACGGAAACCAAGATGTTTTCCACCTCCGCCACGAACTTCAGCGCAGCCCCTAACTCCAATACCGATCCGGTATCGCTGGGCCTTCCCGGGGCTCTTCCCGTGGTTAATTCCAAGGGTGTGGAGGGTGCAATCAAGATTGGACTGGCGCTTAATTGCTCCATCGCCGAATCCTCGCGCTTTGCCCGCAAGAATTACTTCTACCCGGACCAGCCAAAGAACTACCAGATTTCCCAGTACGATGAGCCGATTGCCTATGACGGCTACCTCGACGTCGTGCTGGAGGACGGCACGGAATGGCGCGTGGAAATCGAGCGCGCCCACATGGAAGAAGACACCGGTAAGCTGACCCACCTGGGTGGCGCCGATGGCCGCATTCACGGCGCCACCGCATCCCTGGTGGACTGCAACCGCGCGGGCATTCCGCTTATTGAGATCGTTACCAAGCCCATCATCGGTGCCGGCGAGCGCGCCCCCGAGGTGGCTAAGGCCTATGTCTCGGCGCTGCGCGAGCTCGTTGCAGCATTGGGCGTTTCCGATGCCCGCATGGACCAAGGTTCCATGCGCGTGGACTCCAACCTTTCCTTGCGCCCAATCGGCCAAGAAGAATTCGGTACCCGTACCGAGACGAAGAACATCAACTCCATGCGCTCGGTTGAACAAGCGGTGCGCTTTGAGATGCAGCGCCAGGCACAGGTCTTGGAAGAAGGCGGCAGTATCGAGCAGGAGACCCGCCACTACCAAGAAACCGACGGATCTACCTCCAAGGGCCGCCCGAAGGAGACCGCGGAGGACTACCGCTACTTCAACGACCCGGATTTGCCGCCGGTTATCGCCCCGCGCGAGTGGGTAGAAGAGCTGCGCGCAACCCTTCCGGAGCTGCCGTGGGTCCGCCGCGCCCGCATCCAAAAGGAATGGGGCATTAAGGACGAAGAGATGCGCGACCTAGTCAACGCGGGCGCGCTGGACCTCATCGTGGAGACGGTC
This sequence comes from Corynebacterium sp. KPL2850, assembly GCF_040225855.1. Lineage (NCBI taxonomy): Bacteria > Bacillati > Actinomycetota > Actinomycetes > Mycobacteriales > Corynebacteriaceae > Corynebacterium > Corynebacterium sp. KPL2850. Next base: position 62,504 of record NZ_JBEHFV010000004.1, on the reverse strand, counting down.
GAAGCCGGCGCGAAGCCGGACGAGGCTCGTTCCTGGTGGGTGTCTTATCTTGCAGGTAAGGCCAATGAGCAGGACAAGACCCTGGCCGAACTGGATATCACCCCAGCCCACATTGCCCGCGTCATCGCCTTGGTCAAGGAAGGCAAACTGACCACCAAGCTAGCGCGCCAAGCCGTCGATGGCGTGCTGGCGGGCGAGGGCGACGTTGACGAGGTCGTCGCCAAGCGCGGCCTCGAGGTCGTGCGCGATGACGGTGCCATCGAAAAGGCTGTGGATGATGCCTTGGCCGCCAACCCGGACATCGTGGAGAAGTACCGCGCCGGCAATAAGAAGGTCACCGGCGCGATCGTCGGTGCCGTGATGAAGGCGACGCAGGGCAAGGCGGATCCGGGTCAGGTTAATAAGCTGATCGCGGAGAAGTTGAGCTAATACGCCACTGATCGAGCCAGTCTTCGTCCCCGGTCCTAAAGGGGTCGGAGGCTGGCTTTTTCGGTTTTAAATTGACCATAATTTTCATTTGGGCAGGTCAGGGCGGTAAAGCGTAGACTATGTGACATGCCAATTAAATCTAAAGTTCTGCAAAAAACGAGCCCAGATGCACCCTTTCGCACCGTAGAAATCGAACGGCGCGATCCGCGCGAGGATGACGTCGTCATCGATATCAAGGCGGCCGGAATTTGCCACTCGGATATTCACACCATTCGCAATGAGTGGGGCGAGGCCCACTTCCCGCTGACGGTGGGTCACGAGATCGCCGGCGTGGTGGAAGCAGTGGGGGACAAGGTCACCAAGTTTAAGGCGGGCGACCGCGTGGGTGTGGGCTGCTTGGTCAATTCCTGCGGGGTCTGCGAGCAGTGCCGCAATGGGCAAGAGCAAAACTGCCTGAACGGCTCGGTGGGAACCTATAACTCTGAAGACGTTGATGGAACCATTACCCAGGGTGGCTATGCGCAAAAGGTCGTGGTCAATGAGAATTTTGTGTTGACGATTCCAGAAGGCCTCGACTTTGATGTCGCCGCCCCGCTCTTGTGCGCTGGTATTACCACCTACTCGCCCTTGGCCCGGTGGCAGGTCAAGGAGGGCGATAAGGTAGCCATCGTTGGCCTTGGCGGATTGGGCCACATGGGCGTGCAGATCGCCGCCGCCAAGGGGGCTGAGGTCACCGTCATTTCCCGGTCCCTGCGCAAGGAACAAGAAGCCTATGAGCTCGGCGCGAAGCGGGTGCTGGCAACGGGTGAGGACCCCGATTTCTTTGCCAACCACAAGGGCGAGTTCGATCTGATTTTGTCTACCATTTCCGCCTCCTATTCCCTCAATGACTACCTGCAGCTGTTGAAGCCGCGGGGAATCATGTCCGTGGTCGGCCTGTCCCCAGAGGAACTGGGAATCACGATGGGCAACCTCGTCGGTGGCGGCAAGGTATTGACCGGAAACAATATTGGCGGCATTGCCGAAACCCAAGAGATGCTGGACTTTTGTGCAGAACACGGCATCGGCGCGGTCATCGAAAAGGTGGGCGTTGATGACGTTGACGCAGCCTATGAGCGGGTTGTCGCCGGCGATGTGAAGTTCCGTTTCGTCATCGATACGGAAACTTTCGCGAATTAAGTATGTAAGCTACTTCATCACCAAAAGATGATGTATTGTATTTCACGCACGTGCAAGTAGGATTTCGTTATTAGCTTACGTACCATGTGCACAGGAGCACACTCCTGCGCCGCGCCTCCCCGCACGTGTCGGGGGGATAAGGAGGGGGCTTGGGACGCGCGCACTGGTGTGTGAAAATTATCCGCTACAAAAGTTAGGCAACTGTGTCTTATAAAAATATTCTCGCCATGGCCATGTCCTTCGTGGGCCTGCTGGTAGGCGCAGGCTTTGCTACGGGCCAAGAGGTCGTGCAATATTTCACCGCCTTCGGCACCTGGGGTATTGCCGGCATCGTGGTCGCAGCGGCCATTATGACGCTGGCGGGCACCGTGTTCTTGCAATTGGGCAGCTATTTCCACGCCACGGAGCACAACACGGTTTTCCGCAAAGTCACCCACCCTATCGTGTCCAAACTATTGGACGTCGCCGTTATCATCACGCTCTTTGCCATCGGCTTCGTGATGCTGGCCGGTGCCGGTTCCAATATGGAGCAGCAATTTGGCTGGCAAGCTTGGATCGGCTCGACGCTGATGTTGGGGCTCGTGATTGCCGTCGGCATGATGGACGTCGATAAGGTGTCCAAGGTCATCGGTATGCTCACCCCGTCCATCATCATCGCCGTCATTGGTGTGGCCATCTACACCATGTTCAATATGCCGGATGATATCGGCGCGGCAATGGAAGCCTCCAGCCAAATCGATACCCCGATTGGCAACTGGTTGGTCTCCGCACTGAACTACAACGGCCTAGCTTTGATGCTGGCGGTTTCGATGTCGCTGGTTATCGGCGGCGATAACATTAGCCCCCGTGAGGCCGGTTGGGGCGGCGTCGTAGGCGGCATCGTCTACTCCGTCATGATGGGCCTGGCAGGCTTCTCGCTGCTGATGAACGCCCAGGAGATCGAGGGCTCCGATATCCCGATGCTGTCCTTGGTCGATAGCGTCAACCCCGTCTTGGGCGCAATCATGGCCATCATTATTTACCTGATGATTTTCAATACCGCCATTGGTATGTTCTACGCATTGGGTAAGCGCCTCTCCGCAGGTAACGAGGCCAAGTTCCGCGTTATCTTTGTCGCAGGCTGTCTCGCAGGTTTCGGCGTCTCCTTCTTCGGCTTCAAGACCTTGATGCAGTACGTCTACCCGGTCATTGGCTACATGGGCATTGCGATGGTGGCCGTCTTGGTATTCGCGTGGTTCCGCAGCCAGTCCAAGATTCAGGACGAGGCACTGCGCCGCGAGCGCGTGCGTTCGCTGATGCACCTCAAGCTGAATCCGAATAAGGATTATGACGCAGAGCGTTACGACGATGAGATTGGCCAACACCTCGAGGATTCCAATATGGATAGCGAGGCCCTCTATGAAGAGCTCGTGACCGAGGTGACGGAGAAGCTCGACGGTGATGACGACGTGGACTTTGATAAGGAAGAATTTGAGAAGGAAAACCAGGACGATCACACTTACTACGTCGAGCGCGAAGGCGTAGAGCACGACCGCTCGCCGGAAGAGATTGAACAGTGGATAGAAGAAACCGGTGCTATCGGTGACCCAGAGGAAGACGATGAGCCTTCCGATGCGGAAAATTCCCAGAAGTAATCTCGCCTTAGAGCAGTAAGGATCCCTCCCCAGGATTTCCCGGGGAGGGATTTTCTATGCCTTGTGCTTGCCGATGCCCCTAAACCGCTTGGGCCGGGGATTAAAGCAGGAGGAGTTTGAGGGTCAGGCCAATCATGATGACGCCGATGCCAACGTTAATCCAGCGCCATACCTCGGGGCGGGAGAGGACGTGGGAGAAGCGGGCTGCGCCAAAGCCAATGACGGGGAACCAGGTAAAGCTGGCGGCGATGGCGCCGCCGGCGAAAAGCCACCGTCCAGGGTTGCCATACTGGTTGGCGATGCCCCCGAGCATGACCAAAACATCGACATAGGCGCCAGGATTGAGCCAGGTCAGTGCGAGCGCGGTAAGGAGCGGCTTGACCCAAGAGGGCGAGCGCTTTATCTCTTGGCGCTGGGTGGTGGTAGCGGTGGCTACAGAGCCATGGCCGGTGCCAGCCCCACCCGAGGAGTCCCCGTCGCCGTCAAAGGTCGCAACTTCCTCGGTGGCATTGGGAGAAGTGGATTCCACGTCGATGGCCTCGCCCTTGGTTTTGAAGGCATCGCGGAAGCAAGTGAAGGTAAAAAACGCGAGGTAGGCCGCGCCGATGTACTTAAGTACCTCAAGCGCAGTGGGAAAGCGCTCCACCAAGTAGCCGACACCGGCGGTGCCGGAGGTGATAAGGATGACATCGGAAAGCGCGCACACCACGATGATGAGCCCGATGTGATCGCGGCGGATGCCGTATTTCAACAGCATCGCATTTTGGGGGCCGACGGCCACAATGAGGGATAAACCAAGCACAAAACCAGCTAGCACGATGGACATGCCTCTAGTGTGAGTCCAAGCCGTAAATAAGTCCAGTTAATCCATCTTCATATGGTTTAGAATAGCTTCATGAACCCCGTACATTTGGAAACCTTGCTGGCCATCGTGGAAGAAGGGAGCTTTGAGGTTGCCGCTTCGGTCCTGGGAATTTCTCCGTCTGCGGTAAGCCAGCGCATCAAGGCATTGGAGGCGAGCACCGGTCGCGTTTTAGTACGGAGAGCGAATCCGGTGGGGGCGACGGAGGCCGGGGAGATCTTGGTGCAAGCAGCCCGGCGTATGGCGTTGGTGCAGGCGGAAACCGATGCCCGGTTGGGCCAGCGCCTAGCGCGCGTGCCCCTGTCGGTGGCCATCAACTCCGATTCGCTGGCTACATGGTTTACGCAAGTGTTAAGCGATACCGCGCAGCGGGGCGACGTTGCGCTGCGCATCCGCATCGAGGATGAGGCGCGCACCCTAGCTATGCTGCGGCGCGGCGATGTCTTGGGTGCGGTAACGAGGGAGCATTCGCCGGTATCCGGGTGCGATTCCACGTTCTTGGGGACCATGCGCTATTTCGCCGTTGCCGCCCGGCATATCGCGGAGGGCTTTCATTCAGGGCGGTTTACCTGGGAGACGATGCCGCTGGTGGGCTATGGTCCTAATGACCAGGTGCTCGATGATGCTATGCGGGAGCGCTTTATTGACTCCCACGTCGTGCGCGCGCGGGTTTCGCAGATTCCCTCTTCGGAAGGCTACCTGGAGGCCGTGCGCGTGGGCCTGGGATGGGGACTTTTGCCGCAGGCCCAGGCCCAGCCGCTGGTAGAATCGCAAGAGCTGCTGCTTCTCGATGACCACCAGCTCGACATTGACCTCTACTGGCAGCGCTGGCGCCTAGAATCCGAGGTCTTAAGCGATCTGACACGGTCTGTGATTAACGCGGCTGCGGCGCTGGGAAGAGCTTAAGCTGGAAGTCTTCTGGATTCTTTACTTCCTCGCCGGAGGGAATGGGACCTGGCAGTTGCACGCCAGGGGCAAAGGGCTGGCCGCCAAAGCGATCGCGGTCGTGCGGCTCTGCTAACCAGGACATATCCGGTCCTACCGGGACGATGCGGGTGGGGTTGATCTCGGTGTGCGTGGCAAAGTAGTGCTGCTTTATCTCAGTGAAATCGGTGGTATCACCAAAACCCGGTAGCTGGAATAGTTCTTGCAGGTAGCCGCGCAGGTTGGGCAGTTCCTGAATCTTGTGGCGCGAGCACTTGAAGTGCGAGTAATACACCGGGTCGAAGCGTATGAGGGTGGCAAATAGGCGGATATCGGTCTCGGTAATGTGATCGCCGACCATATAGCGCTGGGTGCCCAGGCGCTCCTCGGCCCAATCGAGCGCCTCCCACAGCTGGTCATAGGCCTCTTCGTAGGCTTCTTGCGAACCGGCAAAACCGCAGCGGTACACGCCATTATTAATGCCGTGGAAGATGTACTCATTGAGTTCTTCCATTTCCTCGCGGTGCTGCTCTGGGAAGAGATCGGGGGCGCCTCCTGCCTGGAAGTCCGTCCACTGCTCAATAAAATCGCGCACCATAGAGGGATAATCATTGGTCACCACCCGGCCCGTAGATTCTTCTACCAAGGCTGGCACGGTAATCCCGCGGGGATAGTCCGGAAAGCGCTCGAAGTAGGCTTCCTGCAGGCGCTTGTAGCCCAAAACCGGATCTACCTCGCCCTCATCTAAATCGAATGTCCAGGACCGCGCATCGTGCACGGGCCCGGCGAGGGCTAGGGAAATGGAATCTTCTAAACCTAATAAGCGGCGGGCGATGACCGCGCGGTGCGCCCACGGGCACGCGCGGGCGGCGACTAAGCGGTAGCGGCCAGCCTCCATCGGCCAATAAAAAGTGCCATCGTCTTGTGAGGTTACCTCGGATACCGCAGGTGAAATGCGGTCTTCGATATAGGTGGTATCGCGAATAAACTCGCCGTCTGGTGAAGCATTGCGGGCATCTCCTGCCCAATCGGAGTCGTGTGAAGTCATCGATTCACTCCCAATTTTGGTGGATTAATAAGGCGGGGAAGTGTCCCGCTGGCAATTAATGTTTATATGTCAACTACATGACAATGTTGATGTTACAACAAGTTGCAAGTCAGGGGAAGGGAGGTGCGGGGAACAATTGCGGCGCGCCGTTAACGGTACCGCAAAACTGCAGGCAAGTGTCTTAAATTGGTCTTATGAGCGATAAGCAGCAACCGGATAAAGCTAATCCCTTAGACGAGGATCTCAACGTCCCTGCCTACGATTCTGTGCAACGGGATAACCCCGATGTCTTTGCGCGCGCAGGGCGCGCCGAACCGCAAGAAATTCGGCCGCGCAAGAAAGAGGCAGCGGAAACGGAAGTTATGCCCAATCCTGATGCCAATGGGGCTGCACAGCAGGGGAGCCAACAATCCACGGGTGAGGATACCGCGGTATTGGATCCCGCAGCACCGGCGCAGACCGAAGGCTTCGCGGATGAAGATGCTGCCCTGACCCCAGAGGAGCAGGCGGAACAAGAGCGTCAGCTGCAGCAGGAGCAAGAGGACAGGGAAGGCTACAAGCGCTATGGCCGCCGCGGCACCATTGATTTTGGCCTCTTCTTCGTCCGCTTGGCTATGAGCGCCTACCTCATCATCGCTGGCGTGGCCACGTTCTTCTCGCTGGGCGATGACACAGGTGTCTCCGGCTTGGAAAGCGATTACTCCCAGTACGCTTGGGCCGATTCGTTTGCCCTTGCTGTACCAACCGTTCAGCTCATCGCGGGCGCGTTCCTCCTTTTGGGCCTGATTAGCCCGCTTGCGGCCATGCTCGGCTTGGTCGTTACCGGTTTCACCGCCTTGCACGAGCTGGCGGAATCGGGTGCTGGTCTGCAGGTCTTTGATTGGCCGGACTCGGTATGGCTATCCCTGGTGCTTTTCGTTATCGCGATTGGCCTGCAATTTACCGGTCCTGGTTTCATTTCCTTGGACTTTGGCCGCTCTTGGGCGCGGCGCCCACTGGGTACGTCGTGGGTCTTTGTGGTGGTTGGTATCGCCATCTTGGTTGCCGTGTGGTTCTTTGGCGCGGCCGTAAACCCCATCGCTTAGCCTGTTATTCGCTACCGCTTGAGTGGATCCCCGCCGCAGTCAATGCGGTGGGGATTTTCTTTCCACCCTTGCTTTTCACTTTGGAAAGTGAAAGAATTGCCATAAAGGAAAGTATGGAATCTGGATTTTGGAGATGGTGGTAGAAGATGGAAGATGAGCTAAAGAAGTCGCTTGAATTTAATGACAGCCTGCAGGATCAAGGCGCTGAGCGTAAGCGGCTTGTGCAAAATATCCTCCTAGTGATCGCTTTGGCAGCGTTCTACGTGGGAATGACCGTATTCGCGGAGGTCATGCACCCCGTCGCGTTTCTCATTTTCTACTTTGTCCTTATAGGATTCATTGTGTGGGCGCTGCTTCATTACCAAAATAAGGTGCGGACCAGCTATCGCCAGGATCCGTATACCCAGCCCAAGGCCGATAAGAAATACTATGCGGGGATGGCAATAATCCTTATCCCGATGTTTATTACGAACATGCTGCGTGAGCACACGTGGGCAATGGTTATCTTCGTGGTCTTGTGGGCAGTGGCAATGGTGTGGGTGCTGCAATCTCGTGCCTTGGACCTTGCAGCGCGGCAAGGAGAGGGCCGTAGTGCTCAGTGATATTGATCCCGTTATCTATCCGCTCAATCGCTTCAAAATCTGCGCAGTTTTGAACGCGCGGGGTGCGGTTGAAGGGACGGTGCGCCGCGAAATGCGCTTCGCGGCGCTGCGGGAAGAGGTGGGGCAATCGGCCGCCACCTTATCCAAACAATTAACCGCCTTGGAAAAGGAAGGCTATGTCAGCCGATTCCGCGAGTACGGATCTTCCCGCGATAAGGACACCGTGTGGGTGATGCTCACTGCTACCGGCAAGTCCGCATTCGATGCCCACCTCGCCGCGCTTAAGTCGCTAGCGGAGCAGGAGTAGCGTTGCTTGTGGCGTGAGCACGCTGGGCCGCACAGAACGCGGCCGCGTACAGCGCGACGGTAAGCACGGTAAGCCAGACAAAGTCATCCACCCAGAACTTTTGGACGTGATTCATGGCATGGACATCGACTTGATCGCCCCACCACCACTTCGGCGGAACGGTCAATAGCAGGACTGACCAGGCGATGAGGACGGCCAAGAGGCTGCGGGCAGCCCATCCGGTAGAAAGCCAGCTCCACGCGCGGTAGATGAACACCGGAATAACGAGCGTGAGCCAGACCCAGTGATGGGACCAAGATACAGGGGAGATGAGCAGGACGGTGAGGGCGGTGACCAATTGGGCATCGACAAGCAAATGCTCCCTGCACAAGCGCTTAATGAGCCAGGCCGCAAGGACGACGACGATAACGGAGGCCGCGAGCCACGCGAGGCCGATCGTCAGGCCATTCGCTTCCATGGATTCAGCGGATGGGTACACGCGCTGAATGGCGCCTTTGATGGAGCTATTTGACTGATACTCGGTTCCCACGCCGAAGTCGCTGCCGGAGCCCATTTCGAGGAGTTTGAAGCTAAAAAACTCAACGAACGGGTCCCAGCGGAAGGCTGCAGCAAGAAGCGTGGCCACTACGGCGGAGAGCAGCGCGGTGGCAATCTGCTTCCATTCCTTGCGCACAAGGAAGTAGAGCAGCATCGCCAGAGGGGTTATCTTGATGGCGGCCGCCACGCCGACGAGGATTCCCTGCGGCAGGAATCGCTTGCGCGGAACGAGGTCGAAGATAACAAGCGCCATGACCACTATATTGATTTGGGCATAGTTGTTATTGAGGTCGACCGGCTCAAAGTGCAAGACAATGGCCCAGGTAACGGCGGTTACGGGCAAGAGGAATTCTGGCTTTTTGAGCACCGCCCTGAAAACGAAGTAGAGGCACACGAGCACAAATAGATCCGAAAGGATAACCATGATATTGTCGGCCAGGGTGTGGTCGATGGCGTCAAAGGCCGTCAACGGCACCATCGCTAAGGCGCCAAAGGGCGGATAAATGAAGGGCAGCTGAATATCGCCGGCGGGCATCGGCGCGCTATAGACGGAGCGGTGCTCGAGAAAGGCCTTGACTCCCTCGCGGTAGACCACCATATCGATGGGGAAGTCTGTGATGCGGGTGTCTTCAACGACCTTCCAGGCGCCGAAAAGGAACCCCAGCAGGGCCACGATATATCGGAATAACGGGATACGAGCGAGTTTCATCGCAGTACAAGTTATAGGATTTTCTGATACGGAGGTCGCACCCCACCGGAGTCACAGCGATTTAGCAGTCAATTGTGCTAGTTCACAAAGCCGTCTACCACGCGCACCGCGCCGCGATCCGCGGAGGTCGCCATCGCGGCATAGGCGCGCAGAGCCTTGGTAATCGGGCGGTTGCGGTCCACCGGCGTCCACGGCTTTTCGCGTTGTTCTTGCGCGGCGCGGCGGCGCTCCAGAACATCTTCGTCCACGTCGAGTGTGAGCTCGCGTTCGTGGATATTGATGGAAATGGTATCGCCGTTCTCGATGAGCCCGATGAGTCCCTGGTGGGCGGCCTCAGGAGAAATGTGGCCAATGGAGAGGCCGGAGGTGCCGCCGGAGAAGCGGCCGTCGGTAATCAAGGCGCAGGCCTTGCCCAGTCCGGCGCCCTTGAGGAAGGACGTCGGGTGGAGCATTTCCTGCATGCCGGGGCCACCGGACGGGCCCTCGTAGCGAATGACGACCACATCGCCAGGTTGGACTTCTTTATTCAAGATGATGGACACGGCTTGCTCTTGGGATTCCACCACGCGGGCTGGGCCAGAGAAGGTCCACAGTTCTTCTTCAACGCCGGCGGCCTTGACGATGGCCCCGTCCGGCGCCAAGTTGCCGCGCAGGACCACCAGTCCGCCGTCGGAAGAAAAGGCGTGGTCAGCATCGTGAATGCAGCCATTGACTGCGTCGGTATCCAGTTCATCCCACCGGTTGGACTGGGAGAAAGGCTCCGTGGTGCGCACGCCGCCTGGAGCGGCGTAGTAGAGCTCGCGGGCCTGATCCGTCACGCGAGGGTTGCGGATATCCCAATCATCGAGCCACTGCTCCGCATTGTCATAGAGGGCGGTGTGCACCTTGAGATTGAGGTGGCCCGCGCGGCGCAGCTCGCCCAAGATAGCCGGAATGCCGCCGGCGCGGTGCACATCCTCGATGTGGTAGGTGCCGTTGGGCGCGACCTTGGACAGGCAGGGGACGCGGTAGGAAATGTCATTAATATCATCCAGCGTGAAGTCCACTTCGCCCTCCTGCGCTGCGGCAAGGGTGTGCAGGATGGTGTTGGTGGATCCGCCCATGGCCATATCGAGGGCCATGGCATTGGTGAAGGCTTCCTTGGTGGCGATATTGCGCGGCAGGACGGACTCGTCTTCTTCGCCGTAGTAGCGCCGGCACATATCCACGATGGTGGAGCCGGCCTTTTCAAAGAGGTCACGTCGCGCGCTGTGGGTGGCCAGCGTGGTGCCGTTGCCCGGAAGCGCCAAACCGAGCGCCTCAGTCAAGCAGTTCATGGAGTTGGCGGTAAACATGCCGGAACAGGAACCGCAGGTGGGGCAGGCTGATTCTTCCACCTGGGCCAGGCCAGAATCGGAAACGCTATCATTCGCGGACGCGGTGATAGCGGTAATCAGGTCAGTCGGTGCATGGGCAACGCCATCGACCACGACGGCCTTGCCGGCTTCCATAGGTCCGCCCGAGACAAAGATTGTGGGGATGTTCAACCGCATTGCGGCATTGAGCATGCCCGGAGTGATCTTATCGCAGTTGGAGATGCATACGAGGGCATCGGCAGTATGCGCATTGGCCATGTATTCGATGGAATCGGAGATGATTTCGCGCGAGGGCAAAGAGTACAGCATGTCGCTGTGGCCCATGGCAATGCCGTCATCCACGGCAATGGTATTGAACTCCTTGGGTACGCCACCGGCTTCGCGAACGGCGTCGGCGACGATATCCCCGACGTTTTTCAGGTGCACGTGGCCGGGGACGAATTGCGTATAAGAGTTGGCGATGGCGACGATGGGCTTGCCAAAGTCGTTTTCCTTGGTGCCGGTAGCGCGCCACAAGGCACGCGCCCCGGAGGCTTGGCGTCCGGCGGTAGTTACTTTAGAGCGCAGTGGGAACATGGATTAAGTCACTATTCCTTATAGATTGGTCAAATAGGGGAGAAAGTAGATTTAGTTTTCTGCCGAATCCTTAAGCTCGGGGTGCTTTTCTAGGTATGCAGCGTATTCCTCTTTACTTAAGAGGATCTGCTGCCCGTCGCGGTGCACGATGACGACCTTGTCGTCGGCTGCCTCGCGGCCCTGGGTGAGGGCATCGGGAATGCGCCCGCGGGATGCTTGTGCCAAGCGGGGCAGTGAGTTGAAGGTTACGCCAGGCAGGTTATGTTTCGCACCATTTTTAGTCTGCGCGAAGGCCCGGGCGCGCTGGAAGCCAATTCCGGCGAAATCATCCCATGCGATGGAAACGTTTTTCCGGAATGCATAAGAAATGGAGATGCCTTTCTCAGAGACCCGCGTGCGGGCCTTGATGACCCACCAGAGGCCGATAACGGGGATAATGAGCAACCACCCTAGGTATTTGGGCGCCCATCCAATGCTCAATAAGGCGATCGTGGACAAAATTAAAATGCCCAAGATGTGGTCGCGGGAAGGGGTGAAGACCTCTGCCTGGGTGGTGGACTGACGAGGTTGTTTGTCCTGTGCTGGTGGGGTCATAGTGTGCCAGCCTAATTGACCATGCGGTGGGGAAGCGAACCATTTTTTCGCCGTGTTTCAACGTATGAGAAAGTTTTCCCAAAAGGGGGTAACTGCTTCCAGATATAATTCTATCGGTATATAGTTGGAAATATGATCATTATTCGACTTCAGGTGGTGCGAGCGCGGCGGTGACCGCGGCGTTTCCTGAACGTCGACGCTTTCGCCCCCGCAGACCACCGGCCCGCGGGGGCTTTAGTTGTAACTAGGGCGTTTTCGATGATCAGTTTCCATGACAGACCAACCCAAGGAGCACATACACCGTGGTAACGACATCCTCGCCCACGCCTGCTTCCGCGGCCGCTGCAACTTCTGCTGCGTCTGCGGAGCGAATGAGTGGGGCTCATGCTATTGTCCGCACGCTGGAAGATCTGGGCACCGATCTCGTATTCGGTATTCCCGGCGGTGCCGTGCTTCCGCTCTACGATGCACTGCATGGTTCAACGAAGCTTCGCCATGTGCTAACCCGCCATGAACAAGGCGCCGGCCACGCCGCCGAGGGCTATGCGCAGGCTTCCGGAAAGGTGGGCGTGTGCATCGCTACCTCCGGTCCTGGTGCGACCAACCTGGTTACCGCGCTTGCCGATGCCAACCTGGACTCCGTTCCCATCGTCGCCATCACCGGCCAGGTGGGCAGCAACCTTTTGGGCACCGATGCCTTCCAAGAGGCCGATATCCGCGGTGTCACCATGCCCATTACCAAGCACAACTACATCGTGACGGATCCCGCCGAGATCCCTTCTGCAATTTCGGCTGCCTTCCACTTGGCTTCCACCGGCCGCCCCGGTCCGGTGCTCGTGGATATCCCGAAGGACGTGCAAAACGGCTTTGTAGATTATCGCTTCCCGGAAACGCTTGACCTGCAGGGATACAAGCCAGTCACCAAGCCACACCACCGGCAGGTGGCCCAGGCCGTGGAATTGATGTCGCAAGCGGAAAAGCCCGTGCTCTACGTCGGCGGCGGAGTCGTTAAAGCTAATGCCTCCCAAGAGTTGCTGGAGTTTGCGGAACTCACGAATATCCCTGTGGTTACCACCTTGATGGCGCTGGGGACCTTTCCGGACTCCCACCCGCTGCACCTGGGAATGCCGGGCATGCACGGCACGGTCCCGGCCGTCGCGGCGATGCAGCGCGCCGATCTCATCATTGCCATCGGTGCCCGCTTCGATGATCGCGTGACCGGCGATACCTCAACATTCGCACCCAAGGCGAAGGTCGTCCACGCCGATATTGACCCAGCTGAGATTGGCAAGATCCGGGAAGTTACGGTCCCCATCGTCGGCGATGCCAAAAAGTGCTTGACCGCGTTGAGTAAGGAGTACCGCAAGAAGGATGTACAGCCGGCCGCCGAGGTGAAACAGTGGCATGATTACCTGCGCGGCATGCAGCAGCGTTTCCCGCGCGGTTATGAGCCCACCGATGATGGCCTGCTGAACCCGCAATTCGTCTTGGAAAAGCTCAGTGAGACCGTGGGGCCGGAAGCTATCTACTGTGCGGGCGTGGGCCAGCACCAGATGTGGTCCGCGCAGTTCTTGGATTTTGAACACCCGCGTTCGTGGATCAACTCCGGTGGTGCTGGAACCATGGGCTATGCCGTTCCCGCTGCCTTGGGTGCAAAGGCAGCGCGTCCAGAAAAGGAAGTCTGGGCCATCGATGGTGATGGCTGCTTCCAAATGACCAACCAGGAACTTACCACCGCCGCCGTGGAAGGCTTCCCGTTTAAGGTTGCCGTCATTAATAACGGAAACCTTGGAATGGTCCGGCAATGGCAGACGCTGTTTTATGACCAGCACTATTCGCACACCAAGCTGCGCGAAGAAAACGCCTTCACCCCGGACTTCGTCCGTTTGGCCGAGGCACTCGGTTGTGAAGCCATCCGGGTCACGAGCGAAGAAGAAGTCGTTCCGGCCATTAAGCGCGCGCAGGCAATTAACGATAAGCCAGTTGTCATTGACTTCATCGTCGGCCAAGATGCGCAGGTGTGGCCGATGATCGGTGGAGGTGCCTCCAATGAGGAAATCCAATACGCCCGCGGCCTGCGCCCGCTTTTTGATGAAGCTGAATCCGCCGCGGAAACCCCGGCTGAGATTGACGAAACCATCCAGGAGGCATAAACCATGACGCAAAACGAGGTAACTCGGCATACCTTATCGGTATTAGTTGAGGATGTAGAAAGCATCATCGCCCGCGTGGTGGGAATGTTTAGCCGCCGTGGCTACAGCCTGGTGTCCTTGGTCTCCGCGCACACGGAAACCCCCGGAATTAACCGGCTGACCATCGTTGTGGATGCCTCTGAGGTGATCATTGAGCAGGTAACAAAACAGCTCAATAAGCTCATTCCGGTTATCAAGGTCGTGGAACTTAAAGAAGATTCCACCGTTGCTCGCGCCATCATGCTGGTGAAGGTATCGGCCGATAATTCCAACCGCGCGCAGGTGGTGGATGCGGTAAATATCTTCCGCGCCCGCGTGGTGGACGTGGCAAAGGAATCGGTCGTCGTGGAGGCTACCGGTACGCCGGGCAAGCTCGCGGCGCTGCTTGAAGTTCTCGAGCCTTTCGGGATTCGTGAACTCGTGCAATCGGGCCACGTAGCCTTGGGGCGCGGCCCGAAGGCGACAGCTCCCAAAAAGTAAATAAAATCTCACGATGTGAACACATTGTCCCGCGCAGTGGTATATACTCTGCGTTAGGACGCTTCATTACAGCTTCTCCTACCAAAGAATTGAGGATTTGAAATGGCTATTGATACCTACTACGACGACGATGCTGACCTGTCGATCATCCAGGGCCGCAAGGTAGCTGTTATCGGCTACGGCTCCCAGGGTCACGCCCACTCCCAGAACCTGCGCGATTCCGGCGTTGAGGTTGTTATCGGTCTGCGCGAGGGCTCTAAGTCCGCAGCCAAGGCGGAAGAGGCTGGCTTCGAAGTCAAGTCCGTCGCGGAGGCATCCAAGTGGGCCGACGTCGTTATGCTCTTGGCGCCGGATACCTCCCAGAAGGAGATCTTTGAAGAGCACATTGCCCCGAACCTGGAAGACGGCAATGCACTGCTATTCGGTCACGGACTGAATATCCACTTCAAGCTGATTGAGCCGGCTGCGTCCGTCACCGTCGGTATGGTCGCGCCAAAGGGTCCGGGCCACTTGGTCCGCCGCCAGTTCGTTGACGGCAAGGGCGTTCCTTGCTTGATTGCCACCGAGCAGGACCCGAAGAACGAGGGCCATGACCTGACCTTGTCCTATGCCGCTGCGATCGGTGGCGCCCGCGCCGGCGTTATCCCCACCACCTTCGAGGCAGAGACGGTCACCGACCTCTTTGGTGAGCAGGCCGTCCTGTGTGGTGGCGTCGAGTTCCTCATCCGCAATGGCTTTGAGGTCCTCACCGAGGCCGGCTACGAGCCAGAGATGGCTTATTTCGAGGTCCTGCACGAGATGAAGCTCATCGTGGACCTGATGTTCGAGGGCGGCATTGCCAACATGAACTACTCGGTTTCTGATACCGCCGAGTTCGGTGGCTACATCTCCGGCCCGCGCATCATCAACGCTGATACCAAGCAGCGCATGAAGGATGTCCTGTCCGATATCCAGGACGGCACCTTCACCAAGCGGCTGCTCGCCAACGTCGAAGGCGGCAACAAGGAACTGGAAGACCTGCGCGAGGAATTTGCACAGCACGAGATCGAAAAGACCGGCACCAAGCTGCGCGATCTCATGAGCTGGGTAAAGAATCCTTTGGACGCTACTTCCTAGGCAATAGCTGAAGCCAGTGCGGCCCGCGGGAAGTTCCCGGCGGGCCGCTTTTGCGGTTTGGCTACGTGCTATCCCAGCACTTAAGTCCGTGAGGTACCGCAGAGGTGTTGCGGGTAGTATTGGCCCTATGGGTTTTACGACGCCAAGCTATGATCTCAAGGATCTTTTTTCGCGGATCGACCGGGGCGATATCCAGCTTCCGGATTTCCAGCGCAGCTACGCCTGGGATGATGACCGCATCCGCTCACTTATCGTTACGGTCCTGCGTGGTTACCCCATCGGAGCGCTGATGGCCCTGGATACCCGAAATGAAAAAATGCGTTTCCGCCCGCGGGTTTTGGCGGGCGCGCCCGAGGTTGGCGTCGAGCCCGGATTGCTCCTTCTGGACGGTCAACAGCGCCTTACCTCCCTGTACCACTGCTTTAACGGCGAGGGTTTTGTCAAGACCACCGATTTCCGGAAAAAGAAGGTCCACCGCCGCTTTTTCATTGACGTTCGTGCCGCGGTCAGTGGGGACTTGCTTGCCGATGACGCCATTTTCGCCGTCGACCAGAACGGCGAGATCTGCTCGCACTTCGGCCCCGATATTGATGGGGCTATTACCTGCCGCCAGGATGGGCTGGATAATATGTGCATTCCTGTGGCCTCGCTATTGAGTGAGGAAGGCATCAGCATGCTTTTCGAGCTTGCCGCCACTCACGAGCAGTATAGCGCCGAGCTTGCAGCGTTTAATAACCGCATCGTGCGACCTTTGGCCGGCTACGACATCCCGATGATCCGGCTATCCCGTGAAACGGAGCGCTCGGGAATCGGTTCTATCTTTGCCCAGGCGAACTCCGCCGGCCTGCAGATGGATGTCTTCGATCTCTTAACGGCCGTCTTTGCTTCCGAAGACCCGACCTTCCACCTTGCTAACGATTGGCAGCAGGTGGAAAAGGACCTGCGGGATTCACCCGCGCTCGATGGCATCGGGCGCAATGAATTCCTCTCCGCAGTATCCCTCTTGGTCACAGGGGAGAAAGGCAATGCCGGCGGCCAGCGCGAAGATATTTTGAAGCTGTCCCTATCCGAGTACAAGGCGGCCGCGCACGACCTGCGCATCACCTTCCACGAGGTCGCCGAATTCTTGGCGCAGCGCCGCATTTTAAGCCTGGATCAGGTTCCTTATACGGAACAGATCGTGCCGCTGGCGGTCATCATCGCGCGCCTAGCAAAGCGGTCCGGGGCGCTTTCTAGCCAGCAGGCATGGGATCGCATCGACCAGTGGTTCTGGTGTGGCGTCTTTGGTGAGCTCTATGGCTCTTCCGCGGTGCCGCTGCGCGCCGCCCGCGACGTGGATGAAGTGACCGAGTGGGTGGCCGGGGCCACCGATGACGTTCCCAAAACGGTCGCAGATGCAGGATTCCGGGAATCCCGCCTGCTCTCGGTCGATGAAAACGATGGCGTTTGGCACGGAATCTACGCCTTACTCATGGCTCGTGGCGCGAAGGACTGGCGGACGGGCAGCGAGTTTACTCGCCATACCTTTGAAGAGCTCAAGCCTGGATTTTTCCCAGTATTCCCACTGAATTGGTGCCAGCGCCACGGGGTGGATTCGGTCTTGGCGCAGTCGGTCATGAACTTTACTCCGATGGGCAAACGCACAGAGGTCGTCCTCGATGGATTCGCACCGAATCGCTACCTGCCACGCGTGCAATCCAAGTCCATCATGGAAGACGAGGAATTTGATGCCGTCTTGGCGTCGCACGACCTCGATGTCGCTAACTTAAGGGAATCGAAGATTCAGGAATTCTTGGCGGATCGGCGCCATCGTTTTGTGAACCTGGTGGAAGAAACCTTGGGCATTCCCGTCATTCGAGATGTCGATGAAGCAAACCTGGCCGGCGGTGAAGAGGGGCCACATGCATTTGGCCGCTAAGAGATTCCGGGCGGCTGCAGCGGTTATCGCAGCCTCCCTTGTACTTGTCGGCTGCGGCGATGCCTTGCAGGAGCCCAAACTGGTAAAGCGTGGGCTGTCGGATCTCTCCGAGTCCGACGTTGAGCTTGAGCGCGCCAAGTCAGAGAATCAAAACCGCCTTATCGATCCCAAATTCGCTGGCAAGTTTGAAATCATCGATGATCCTAGCGGCATTGACGCTGCGCGGACTTTTTTCGAGGATTCTGACTCGATGGTGCTCTTTGCACCCGATGCTAAATCCGAACTGCGCGCGGCGACGTTGGCTATTAACCAGCACCTGCCGGCCGTGGAATACGATCGCTCGCGCCGCGGTGACATCCTCAACCTGGTAGGTGACTTGGAAGTAAAACGACTCGTCATCATTGGCGATATTCCATGGACACAATCCAGCGGTGATTTCACTGTCATCAAGGACCCGGGAACGCACGAAGCGTTGGGAGATTTCACGGCATTCCAATATGAGTCCAAGGTGGTCGCCTCGCCGAAACAAATGGTCAAGGACATCGCGCGGCTGGATAAAACACCTTACGTTGAGTTGCGCCCTGCCTGGATTCCTTATGAGGGTGAGCCCGACGACGATGGTAAAAAGTTATCGCCCGTTCCGGCACAGTCGCGGCGCGATGGCCAGATGGCACCCAATATTGTGGCCACGGCGGATAGTCCGGTAGCCAATGTCATTACGGCCGCGGCCTATGGTGGCTCGGTATTGGTGATGCCGACGGCAGATCCGCTGGAAGATAAGCGGAGTATGGCCATGGTGGCGGGGCTGGACGAGGGTTCACTGATTGCTTTGGGCCCGGAATTCGGTCAAGTGAAAGAATTTAAGGAAAAAATAAGGCAGGGCACCCCAAACTGAACTACACTTCCTTCACACGCGGTGATTTTCGCGTAATGCACAACGAATTGAAACGAAGGATGATATGTCGAAGCCGGTAGTTCTTATCGCCGATAAATTGGCCCAATCCACAGTGACGGCTTTGGGGGATTCTGTCGAGGTGCGCTGGGTAGATGGCCCGAACCGCGAGGAATTGCTTGCTGCGGTTCCAGAAGCAGATGCGCTGCTCGTGCGCTCTGCCACCACAGTCGACGCTGAAGTTCTAGAAGCCGCGCCCAAGCTTAAGATTGTGGGTCGCGCGGGCGTGGGACTCGATAACGTGGATATTGACACCGCCACCAACAAAGGCGTCATGGTGGTCAACGCTCCTACCTCCAATATCCACTCTGCGTGCGAGCAGGCGATTGCCTTGCTTTTGGCCACTGCCCGCCAGATTCCAGCGGCGGATCAGTCCTTGCGCGAGGGCGAGTGGAAGCGCTCTTCCTTCAAGGGCGTGGAGGTCTACGGCAAGACTATTGGTATCGTCGGCTTCGGCCACATCGGTCAGCTTTTTGCACAGCGGTTGAGCGCCTTTGAAACGAAGATTATTGCCTACGATCCTTATGCCAATCCGGCGCGTGCGGCAGCGCTTGGCGTGGAATTGGTCGAGCTTGAAGAGCTGATGGCGCAGGCAGACTTTGTCACCATTCACCTGCCCAAGACGCCCGAGACTGCCGGAATGTTCGATGCGGAGCTTTTGGCCAAGGCAAAGGAAGGCCAGATTCTGATCAACGCCGCCCGCGGCGGCCTCGTAGATGAGCAGGCCTTGGCGGATTCTATTACTTCCGGCCACCACCGCGGTGCGGGCTTTGACGTCTACTCCACGGAGCCGTGCACGGATTCCCCGTTGTTTAAGCTGCCGCAGGTCACGGTGTCGCCGCACCTGGGCGCGTCCACCGTGGAGGCACAGGATCGCGCGGGTACCGATGTCGCCGCATCTGTGCTCAAGGCTCTGGCCGGCGAGTTTGTTCCCGATGCGGTCAACGTCTCCGGCGGCACGGTGGGCGAAGAGGTTGCCGGTTGGCTCGACCTCGCCCGCAAGCTGGGCCTTACCGCCGGGCGCCTGCTTGATCAGGCTCCCGTCGCCGTGGAGATCGAAGCCTGCGGCGAGCTGTCCACTGAGGATGTGGACGTGCTGGGCCTTTCCGCCGTCCGCGGCCTGTTTAGCGGTGTGACCTCGGAGCCGGTTACCTTCGTCAACGCGATGCAGATTGCTGAGAGCCGTGGGGTCGAAGTTTCGGTATCCACCAACCCAGAATCCAGGGGGCACCGTTCTTCCTTGCAGGTCAAGGTCATTAGCGCGGAAGGCGTGACCTCCTCGCTCACCGGTGCTCTCATTGGCATCGATGGCACCGAAAAGTTTGTGCGCATCAATGGCCGCGGCGTGGATATGCGGGCCGAGGGCCGCAACCTGTTCTTCCGTTATGCCGATGCCCCAGGCGCGCTGGGTACCGTGGGTACCAAGCTGGGTGCGGCGGGTATCAACATCATCGCTGCAGCCCTGACGCAGGGAAAGCAGGAATCCGATGCCGTGCTCATTTTGCGCGTGGAGTCCGAGGTGCCAGATTCTCTCATCGAGGAGATCAACTCCGCCCTTGGCGCTACGTGCCAGCAATTCGATATGGATGAATAACCTCACCGCAGGCTAGGACGATTAGCCTAACCGCGTACTCATGCCCGCCCATCGCGCAGACTTACTGCGATGGGCGGGTTTTCTTTGGTAGGCTAATGCCTAATCCACTATGTGAGAAAGGAATCCTATCCAATGAAATTAGCGGTTATTGGCGGCGACGGTATTGGGCCGGAAGTAACGGCGGAAGCCCTGAAGGTGTTGCGCGCGGTGCGCAGCGATATTGAAACTACCGACTATGACTTGGGCGCGCGGCGATACCTGCGCAATGGCGAGCTTTTAACGGACGCAGACTTAGCCAGCTTGCGCGAGCACGATGCCATTTTGCTGGGTGCCATCGGCGCGCCAGGCGAGGTTCCTCCAGGCGTTTTGGAGCGCGGCCTGCTATTGAAGATGCGTTTTGCGCTCGATCACCACGTGAACCTGCGCCCTTCCATTTTGTATCCCACGGCCCACTCGCCGTTGGCTAACCCTGGCGAGATTGACTTCGTCGTGGTGCGTGAAGGCACCGAGGGCCTGTACTGCGGCAATGGTGGCACGCTGCGGGAAGGAACGCCGCACGAGGTAGCCAGCGAGGTTTCGCAAAATACCCGCTTCGGGGTAGAGCGCGTGGTGCGCGATGCTTTCGAGCGGGCATCGCAGCGCCGCAAGCACCTGACCCTAGTGCACAAGACCAATGTGCTCGTTAACGCCGGCGATTTGTGGCACCGCACGGTAGAAGAAGTTGCGAGGGAATATCCGGAGGTGGAGGTGGACTACAACCACATCGATGCCGCGACCATCTACATGGTGACGGATCCTGCCCGTTACGATGTCATCGTGACCGATAACCTCTTTGGGGACATCTTAACGGACTTAGCAGGCGCTATTACCGGCGGAATTGGGTTGGCTGCTTCGGGCAATATTGATGCCTCGGGCGAGAACCCCTCCATGTTTGAGCCAGTGCACGGTTCGGCACCCGATATTGCTGGACAAGGCATCGCGGATCCGACTGCGGCTATCTTGTCGGCGGCGATGCTTTTGCGGCAGTTGGGTGATGAAGCCAATGCACAGAAGGTGGAAAAGGCGGTGGCGGAGGACATCGCCAAGCGCGGCGATGCCCCAATCAAGACCGTCGAGGTAGGAGACCGCATCGCGGCGAGCCTGCAAGCTTAAGCGCGAGGAGTCCTTTGTGTGAATGCGGTGTTGGCAGCGAACTGAATAATCTTTGCAAATTAACACCGCAAACTTTGCACACATGTAAAGGCTACCTTTTAGTAGGATGGCCGTTATGCGTTTAGGACGAATTGCACACCCAGAAGGAATTTGCTTTGCCATCATTGACGGGCCACAAGACGCCCCGATGGAGGAGCTTGTAGCTAAAGAGATCTCCGGCACCCCGTTTACCCCGCCGGAGCCCACCGGCCGGGAATGGAAGCTGGGCGAGGTGCGGCTCTTGGCGCCGACCCTGCCCACCAAGGTAGTGGCGCTCGGCCGCAACTATGCCGACCACGTGGCGGAGGTATTTAAGAAGTCCTCCGATAAACTGCCGCCAACCATCTTCTTGAAGCCCTCGACTGCGGTCATCGGCCCTAATGAGGCCATCAAGATTCCGGATTATGCCACCAACGTGGAATTTGAGGGCGAGCTGGCCGTGGTTATTTCCAAGCCATCGAAGAATATCAAGGCTGAGAACTGGAAAGACCACGTGCTCGGCTATACCATCTGCAACGACGTCTCCTCCCGTGACCTGCAGTTCAAGGATGGTCAGTGGGCGCGCGCCAAGGGCATTGATACCTTCTGCCCCTTGGGTCCGTGGATTGAAACGGACCTGGATAGCTTGGATCTTGATGATCAGAAGATCAATGCGTACCTGACCCACGATGGTTCCCGTGAGCAGAAGCAGGATTCCAATACGGATCAGATGATCGTCAAGATGGGCGGCATCTTGG
Organism: Corynebacterium sp. KPL2850; assembly: GCF_040225855.1. Classification (NCBI taxonomy): domain Bacteria; kingdom Bacillati; phylum Actinomycetota; class Actinomycetes; order Mycobacteriales; family Corynebacteriaceae; genus Corynebacterium; species Corynebacterium sp. KPL2850. Next base: position 40,483 of record NZ_JBEHFV010000004.1, on the reverse strand, counting down.
AAGAGATTTCTGCCGCATATACTTTGCTGCCTGGCGATGTCATCACTACCGGCTCGCCCGCCGGAACCGCCCCGATGGTGCCAGGCGATACCATTGAAATTGAGATTCCAGGGGTTGGCACTTTGCGCAATACCATCTCTAGGGCGCAGTAGGTTCACCCAAAAGCAGCTGCCGCTGGCGAGGTACTGGTAGAAGGAGAACGGCGTGCCGGAGCATTCGCATCAAGGCCACCACGGGTCTGCGCCCAGCGCACAGGAAATGGAGGAGCGCTATCGGTCTGCTGCGCAGGTGTGGTCGGGGAGTCCGAATGCCACGCTGGTGGACTATGCCAGCGACCTTCCAGTCGGTACCGCGCTCGATATCGGCTGCGGGGAAGGCGCCGATGCCCAGTGGCTGCACGAGCGTGGCTGGCAGGTGCTCGGCATCGACTTTGCCCCGACGGCCGTGGCTCGGACCAAGGCGCGGGGAGTGCCCGCCGAGGTTGCCACCTTTGATGAATTCAGCCACGCCCCATTTGATTTAGTCACCGTGCATTACGGCAGTGTCCGTGCCACCGCACGGGAAGTAGCACTGCTGGAAAAGCTCGTCGCCAAGGGCGGAACCTTACTCTATGTTCACCATGACATGCAGTCAGAAGAGATTGCCATGCCGGAATGGCTGGCGGAAAACCTGACCGAATTGACGGTGCAGACCTTTCGGCGATCGCCGCGCCGTGTTTCTGGCGGCGCGGGAGCCCACCACACCAGCGATGTAATCCTCGTGGCGAAGCGGCTCTAAGTCGCACCGCTTAAAGGCTCAGCGCCCGTAAGATCGTCTGGAGCTTGGCGGTGGTTTCTTCCAGCTCCGCTTGGGCATTGGAGGCACCCACTACGCCGCCGCCGGCCCAGGCGCGGGCGGAGAGGCCATCGCCGGCAACTTCCGCGCAACGGATAGCTACCATGTATTCACCGTCGCCGGAGCTATCGCACCAGCCGACGGTGCCGGCATAGAAGCCGCGGTCGGTCTCTGCGGTCTCAATAAGCGCCTGCGCCGCTTCCGTCGGCGTGCCACAGATTGCGGGGGTGGGGTGGACAACTTCTGCCAATTCCAGGGCGGTGAGGTCTTTATCCCGCAAGGTACCGGTAACCGGCGTGCCCAAGTGCCACATTTCATTGGTGTGTATGAGCTGCGGGGTATCGGGGATATCGAGGCTGCTGCACAGTGGTTCTAGCACCTTGCGCAGGTGATCTACCACAAAGGAATGCTCGAGCAGATCCTTGGCTGAGTGCAAGAGGTCTTGGCTGGCAATGTGGTCCGCCGCTTTATTGGCCCGGCGCGGGGTAGAGCCGGCGAGCGGGAATGCAGACACGGTCGAGCCTTGGCGCTTGATCAGCACCTCTGGCGAAGAACCGACCAGCATGGCCCCTGGGCGGCCCGCAGGGGAGAGATCCGCAATGAAGCCATCGCGGTTGACGGAGAGATCGATAAGGCGCGCGGCCACCAGCCGCGGATCGATGGGGGAGGTAAATTCGATATCGACCGCGCGGGCTAAAACCACCTTTTCTAGCTTCGAGGTTTCGATGGTGCCGATGGCCGCCTCCACGCGGCGTAGGTGCTCTTCGGGTTCTGGATCAAAGCCCACGACGCGGGACTTGAGCGTTTGATTGCGGTAGAACGCATGTGGCTCTAGCGGGCCGTCTTCCCGGATGATTGATTCTGGCACGGTCAGGGCGGCGGGGGTATCGGAATCAAAGGGGATGGCGCCAACGACCATCTCGGCCTCGCCTCGGTGCAGGGCGTCAACCGCAGCCTCGGCATTGGTAAAGGTGTCCCGCGCACCTTGGGTACGGACAGACCCCGTTGCCCGGGAGAGCAAAAAATCGGGGGCGGTGCTTGGTCTGTCTTCGTGCATGGGGATCTAGCTTAGTGCCTCATTAAAAGTTGGTAGAAATTGCCCTCCGCCAAGCGTGTGGGCACCCGCGGGCACAACCGATGTAACTATTGTTACTTAAGTGGCTAATGTGACTAAAGTTTTTCTTCGATTTACCTATCTCTTGTCCGCGCTCCTAGTGGCAGGCGCAGCCTTAAGCGTGCCGGCAATGGCGCAGGAACAAGAAGGTGCCGGATCACCGGTAGAACCGACGCACCCGGCGCCTGTGCCAGAACAAGACCACCACTCCGGCGAGCCCGTGATTCCAGAACCAGACGGCTCGCATCTGCTCCCTGAAGGTGTCACTGAATCGACGCCTCGTGATGCTGAGGCGCACCCGTCTACTGACGGTGAGCCTCCGCTTCCGGGTAATTCGGAGCCGGCTCCACCTGCACCTTCTGCTGATCACAGTATTAATCCTGATCCGGCTATTGCACCGGGAACTATGGAATCGCTCGAGATGGAACACGAAGGAAAACAGCGCCGCTACCTGGTGCGTATCCCCGATAATTATTCGCCCGAGAAACCATCCCCGGTGCTTTTTGGATTTGGCGGTTGGGGAGATTCCCCGGAAAACTTCTCCAGTTACGCCCGAATGGGAAATACGTCAGCCACCGATGAGGCCATCATCATTTACCCGGAGGGCTACGAACGCGCTTGGGAAGCAGCGCCATATGCCAAAACTCATGACGGTGAAGATATCCGCTTTATCAAGCGCATCTTGGATGCTGTAGATGCGGACTATCACGTGGATCGCAATCGCGTCTACGCCATGGGAATGTCCAATGGCGGGGGCTTTACCTCCGTATTGGGCTGTCACGCGCAAGATACGTTTGCTGCGGTTGCCATGGTCTCCGGAGCTTTTTATAACCCCGTTGAAACCAATTGCGGGGATGCGCCAATGCATACACTTATCATGCACGGCACCCGCGACCAGATGATGACCTATGAAGGCGGTGACCGGCACGAAGCTGGTTATCTACCTGTGCGCACCGTCTTGGGAGGGTATCTCAACCGCAATCGCTGCGATATGACCTTCCAATCCCAGGCGGATATTGGAGGAGCCGAGCGCCTGAACTTCAACGGTTGCCAAAAGGACGTGGAATTGGTCAAGGTGCCTGCCGAACACACGTGGTTTTGGCAGCCGGATACCCCGAATGTTGTGTGGGACTTCCTATCTACCAAGACACGCGTGTAGCCCTAGGCGGTACTTTTTGGGCTTCTAGTCGATGCGCGGGATCTGCGTCGTGGCATCATCGGCCTGCGGCGGCACTGGCTGTTCTGGCTCCTCAGGTTGTTCGCCGGCTAGCTTCTTCTTGCGGAAGAATTGGACATAGACCAAAAGGCCAATCCCTAGCACCAGTGCGAATGCACCGAGGCCCGCCAAAATGCCCGCCCAAAAGCTGCTCTTGGTCAGTGAGGCGGTGTAAGCGGCACCGGAAAGCGCCTCATTGTTGTGGTCCTTGCCACCCGCAGACGCGTTGGGTGCCGGCGCCGAGCTGCGGTTCTCAGACTTAGCGCCCTTAGATTTGCTGTCCTTAGACTTGCTGCTCTTTGACTGTGGGGTAGCCTTGCCCGCAGATTTCTGGCCAGAACTTCCGCCGGATTTGGATTGCGCGGCCTTAGAACCGGAGCGAGAGCCGCTGCTTGCCGATGATCCCTTCGACGAACCCCCACCCGAATTGCGCGACGCAGCACCAGAGCCGGCCCCAGAACCGTGGGCTTGGTTGGTCTTGCTCTGGCCAGAACCGCGAGCAGTGCCCTTGGTGGATCCGGACTTCGACCCAGACTTGGAGCCTTGGTTAGATCCCTGCTTCGAACCAGATTTCTTGGCTTCTTTCGAGCCTCCGGACTGGCCCTGCTTAGACGGCTTATCGCCGGATTTATCCTTGGCGTCTTTGTCCTTCTTGTTATCGCCCTCGAGGAATTTTTGGCCTTCCTTCAGGGTATTTTCCAGCTCCTTATCCAGGCCCGCGATGGCCTTATCTACGCCTTTAATATCCTTGGCCAGCTGTTCTGGGCGGGAGGTTCCGCCCGAAGGGGCACTGGCCTCGGCATCGTCGGATTCTTCGTAGTCGACACCGCACAGCTCTGCTGCATCCGCATCATCGCCGACGAGGAATCCCGCGTGCAGGTGGTGGCGGGAGCCATCGGGAAGCTCAAAGGTAAAGCTGACGGCGTAGGTGCCCGGCTTGGTAAAAGCGAAGGCGGGGTGAGCGTGGGATCTGCCGGGATAATCCCAGGCGGTCCCGTCCTCGGTATCCATCCGCACCTTAAGCTCGCCGATGCCCTCATTTTGGAAGGCCACAATGCGCCCATCTTCGGGCCCGGACGCGATGGCCATGCTGAGAGTCGCGGTCTGCTTCGAGCCAAGGTATTCCTCGGAGAGTTCTTGGGTATTAAAGCCCAACCACGGAACATCCTCAATCTGGGTTTGCGGCAGCACCCATCCTTCCTCGGGCAAGGATGGGATATCGAGAGCAGAAATACGCTGCTTGTTCTTATCCGCTACCTCGACCGCGAATTCTTCCGACTGGTATTCCTTGCGTGCGTGGTCATCTTTGACCACAAAGTCGATATCCCCGCCATCATCTTTCAACGCCATGTCTTGGTGGCCTTCGGTAATGCGGATAAAGTCCTCAGCGCTGCAGGTCTCTGCGGCATGCGCGGTGGTTAGAGCGGAAGAGGGCAGGCCCACACCGGTGAGGGTTCCCACGCTGAGGAATCCGGCGGTGCCTAGGGCAAGAGCGGTACGGCACAAGGGTTTCATGATTCGATGGTTTCCTTTCGTGGGGTGTTCTCGGAAGCGTTCGCTGGCACGCGAAGAGAAGAGTGGCCTGGCTTGCGGCGAGAGCGTAGGAAGGGATGCAGGGCCCAGACAATGAGGAAGAGGAACGTGAGGGTGAGCACGATGGTTGCGCCCGCGGGAAGATCGATGGCCCACGCCAAATAGATGCCAAAGAAGCTGCACACTGCGCCGATGATGGCGGAGAGGAACATCATCGTGGTCAGGTTGGCCGTGAGCAGGCGCGCCGTGGCGGCCGGGGTAATCAGCAGGGCGAGGACCAAGATATTGCCGATGGTGCTCACGGAAATGACCACCGCGGCGGTCACGCACAGGTAGAGGATGATATCCAGGGCGAAGACCGGCAGGCCCATGGCGCGGGCGGTCTCCCGGTCCAAGCAGGTGGCGTTCAGCTGCGGACCAAAGGCCACGACCACTGCCAGGACCACCAGGCAGACGCTTGCGGCGACGGTGATATCTGAACGCGAAACGCCGGTGAGCGATCCGAAGAGGAAGCTGGTCAGCGATGCGCTATAGCCATCCGTGCGCGAAATAATCACCATGCCCAAAGCAAAGGCGGCGGCAAAAAATATGCCGATGATGGAATCCGCGCGCACGTGGTTGCGTTGCGAAAACGCAGCGATGAGCACCGCGACGACCGCGCCGGCAACCGCCCCGCCCAGCAACACCGAAGTCTGCAGCGCAAAGGCGATGGCCAGGCCAGGGAACACGGCGTGCGAGACGGCATCGCCAATAAAGGCCATGCCACGCAGCACCACATAACAGCCGATGACCCCGCACACGATGGCGGCGATGAGCGAAATGCCCACCGCCCGAGCGAGGAAATCGAGGTGGGGATTGGTCAAATCCCGCAAGAAATCGATAAATGAGATATCAATCATGCAGCTACTCCAATCGCAGCGAGCAACGGGGAAGAGGCACTGACGCCAAACGCGCGGGTCCACGGATCCTTCTTGGCCAAAAGCTCATCGGCGGGACCATCTGCAATAACCGTCCGATTAAAAAGCACCAGGCGCTTGCACGTGTGCGCCGCCTCCGACAGGTTATGGGTAGACATCACGATGGATTTTCCTTGCGCCGCAAGCACGGCGAAAAGCTCTAATAAGGCCTCGGTATTTGGGGCATCGAGCCCGGTAAAAGGTTCATCGAGTAGTAAGACCTCCGGCTGAATAGCCAGGGCGCGGGCAATCAATACGCGCTGGCGCTGGCCCCCGGAAAGCTCCTCGATGGGACGGGAGGCAAATTCCTCCATATGTACCAAGCGCAGCGCCTCCGCGGCGGCTGCGTGATCCTTTTTCCCAGGGCGCTTAAACCATCCGATGAGCCCGGTGCGCCCGCTGAGTACGGTGCGGTACACGTTGATGGGAAAGCCCCATTCCACCTCGTGGCGTTGCGGAACATAGCCCACAGATCCGGTGACGGTGCATGTGCCAGAGGAGGGTATAAGACCCAAAATGGCGCGCATCAGCGTGGTTTTGCCGGCACCATTGGGGCCTAAGAGCCCAATGAATTCACCGGTGCCTACTTCGAGATTGGCATCTTCAATAACGGTGCGGCCAGATAGTGCTACCTGCAATCCGCGCACCTGAATGCACGGCTTAGGCATGGCCATCGCCCCGCTTGCGGGATTTCACGAGCACGGTAACACCAGCGACCAGCACGATGATTCCGCCGCCGACCAAAACATAAACCCAGACCGGAAGGGAAGAATCCTCGGTCGTGGCCTCTGCTGGGTTCCACTCCGTATCCTGGGCGGCCTGGGTATCTGCGCCGTCGCCCACAGCGAAGGTCAGCACGCCGTCGGTACTAAACTCCTCGCCGTTTGTGGTTTCACCCTTAATCCGGATGCCCACCTGGTGGGTGCCCGGCTCAGTAAAAGTCCAGTTGGCGTGGGTGTGCGTATTGAGATCTACCCAGAACTCAGACTCGCTTTTTTCTGCCGTAGACCACAGCAGCTGGGGTGCCTCAAAGCCGCCGTTTTGCAAAAAGAGGGAAAAATCTCCTGGGCCGGAGTGGCCGAGGAATTCCATGGTGACGCCGCGATCGGCGTTATCGACAAGCGAAGGCGCCTGGGTATTCCACCCCAGCCACGGAACGCCGACCTGCTCAGTCTGCGGGACAACCCAAACATCCTCGCCGGATTGGGCTCCGACGAAGCTGAAGTCCTCGGTATCCGGCAGCGTTTGCTGGGCCGCATCGCCTACCGAAAATACCAGGTCATCGAGGTGACGCCACACCGGGGATTCGCCCGCATCATCCCGGGCCAATAGCTCGGCATCAGACCCGTTGAGCAGAGTGCCGATATCAACGTGGCCGGCATCGATGACCTTTTCTTCGCCCTCTGGCGCAACGGTCTCATTCGCGCCGACCACCTGCGCGAGGTCGCCGGCCCAGGCAGGCGTTGCGGATACGGCGAGGCCCGCAGTGACGATGCAGGCCGCCGTGCGAGTGGCCGCGCGGGTAACGGTACGAGAGGCAAGGTTAAGCATGGTTATCTCCATTCGAAGGATGTAGGCAACGCTGCAACGAGTCAGCATTGAATTTCATGAGGTCGATATAAGTAGGCACGGCATCATCAAGCGTGTCGCCATAAATGGGGCACAGCTCCACGTTTTGCTGCGCGGCGGCCTCCTTCAGCGTGCTAGCGCTGGCTTGCTCCACCGGTTCCACAAAGACAGCAGGAAGGTGCAGGTTCTCCAGCGTCCGGCGCAGGGCAATGACCTCGCGGGGCGAGGGCTCAATGGCGGGATTGGGGGTTACGAACCCGGCCACGGAAAGGCCGTAGCCTTGCTCTAAGTAGGCATAGCCGTGGTGGGTGGTGACCAAGTGCCGATTACTCTGCGGGATTGACGAAATCGCGCGGTCCACATACTCGTCCAGCTCGCGCAATTCCGCGATATAAGACTCGGCGCGGGCGCGGTAATCGGCGCCGTGCGACGGATCCGCATTCGCCATTTCTTCAGCGATGACATCGACATAGGCAATGGCATTGTCCACGTTGTGCCATAAGTGTGGGTCCACCTCGCCGTGGATATGTTTGCCCAAGACCGCCTGGGGGAGCAGGTACGTATCCGCGCCGGGCGTGCCCAAAAAGCGATAAGCAGGATCCGGTGGAATGGGCTGCAGGACCGAGGAGGGGACCGCCACCGCGGTATGCGCGGGGTCAAAATGCTGGTCTTGATCGCGCAGATCAATAGATCTCTCTGCTACATCAGCGGCGATATCCACGTGGCCGGAATCAATGACATCCATATCTTCCGGCGGGTTCACGCCAACCGCGACAGTTAGGTGCTCTACCTCCGTGCCATCTGCCTGAAAGCCGAGCTTATAGATGCCCGGTTCCGAAAAGCCCCACGAGACGTGCGTGTGCGCATTAGCAGGGAGGGTGACCGCGTCATCGCCAGCTTCGATGCCATCGGCGCTATTAAATAGCACTTCCGGCGTACCGAAGGTGGAGACCACGTAGGCAGCGACATCGCCAGGGCCCTCGGCAGAGACCATGCGGAAGTCGACGCCGGAGTTGCGCTGTTCGGCGCCGCTGATGCGCAGGCCCAACCAGATGGCGTCCAGGGAGACATCTTCTACCAGCGGCACGAGGGTCGCTCCCCGGGTGGAGGCCGAGTCAGCGACTTCCACCACGGGTGCATTCGTGGACTCGTGCAAGGTATCTATCAGGGACTGCGGTTCCAGGAGGTACCCATTGCTCAAGGCAAGATCCGCATTGGCCACATTGCGCACCGTGCGCAGCGTCGGCTCAAAGGTGTGCGGGTCCTTTCCACTGGGGATGAGTCCGGTGACCGAGGCATCCTCGCCAGCGACGTGGCGCGCCATATCCGCCAAAATCGGCGTCGTCGCCACCACGCTGAAGCGATCCGAGGTATCCACCGCTGCCGAGGTCGTGCATCCTGTCGCAAGGAGGGAGACGCTCAAGAGCGCCCCGACGGCCTGCAGCCCGCGCGGTACGAAACGGTAGTGGGGCACTGGCATTAATTCTTTGCCCTCGCGACAGCGAGCCGTGCGATGCCCAGGCCAAGGAACAGCATGCCCAGACCGAGCACGCCGATACTGAGCGGCATGGTGGGGGTCCCAGTATTGGCGAGAGCCGCGTTGCCGCCCTTTCCGGATGCGTTCGCACCGGAACCGCTAGCGGCATCCTGGCCAGCGCCGGAGCCATTAGAGCCCGCGCCGGCTGCGGCGCCAACACCGCAGTCGCCGCCCTCCGGGTTTACTTCCGCGCCCAGGTCAAAGTGGCCATTATCGAAGGCACCATCTGGCTTGCCGCCGCCCACGACGAAGTGCAGCGTTGCCTGGCCGGCTACCTGCTTGTCGGCGGAGGTTTGGGCCACTTGGCGGATGGTGACGTCGTAGGTGCCCTGCTTTTCGAAGACCCAGTTAGGGTGCACGTGGGTATTGGGCGCGATATTGTAGCTGCCTTCAACGGCGCCGTTTGCGCCGCGGAACCATTCATCACCGACGATCTTGCCCAGGCCACCCTGGCTGTAGACCATCATGGCGCCAGGGCCCTTCATATCAACGAGCTCCCAGGTGACGTCACCCGGAATGTGCTCGCGCATGGAAGGGCTCTGGGTATTTGCACCGAGCCATGGCACGCCATCGACCTGCGTAGAACCGATCATCCACGCTTGGCCGGCCGATACGGGACCAACATCTTCTGGCAGTTCGACGCTGGAATTATCGGAGAGGTAAAAAGTCGCGCCATCGGCATCGCGCCACTGCGGCGGCGAAACCGTATCGTCTTTAATCTGCGGGATAATACCCGGCCGGCACTCTGGATCCGAGGACTGACCATCGCTTGCGGCGCTGCCGCCCTGTCCACTCTCGGAATTGCCATGTCCGGCTTCATTACCGGAGTTGTCTGCAGCGCCGTTGCCGCCCGCGGAGCGGTGAGTGGAGGTGGCATCGCCGCCTTCGCCCACCTGCCAGGTATAGGTCACCGCGTTACTGGTTTGGCCGTTGGAGGAGGCTTGGACGGTCATCTCATACGTACCGGCCTCGCTGAAAGCCCAGTTGACGTGGCGGTGTGCAGGCTGTGGCTGGTTAATCACCTCGCCGCTGGTGAGCTCCATCGAACCGGAATTGGTCACGGCGCCGACGTTGCCGAACCCTGAGGTTTCAAAGACATAGACCGAGCCCGGCCCAGAGATGTTGGTGAACTCGAAGTCAACACTAGTAAAGCCACCATCGCGCGCCGGCTGAGTATCCCAGCCTGGCCAGATGATATTCGGGTCCTGGGTTTGGGGCAGGAAGTAGGTCGATTCGCCAATCTCGGGAACGCCCTCGGTGGCATCGGACCATGCCGATTCTACGACTTGGAGCAGTACGTCATCGCCAGGGCGCTCGACGTGTGAACCTGTGACATCTTCCTGCATGGATAGGTGCAGCTGGCCGTCCGGCGCAGTGACGTAGAACGCATCGATATGGCCGGAATCAAAGACATCCTCGAAGGCAAAGGCCGGTGAGGCCGGAACGAAAAACGCGATAAGGGCGGTAATCACCGCCGCGATGATGCGGCTGCCAGGCCGGTGGGCTCTGGTGCGCGAAATGGTGTTGGTATCCATGGTTGAGCTTCCTTTAAAGCGCCTGGGGTGGGTTCCCATTTGCTGCGGATTAGTAGTTAGATGCGCCAGCCAAAGCGCTCACGAATGAGGTCTTGGTTGTCGCGGAAGAAGTTGTAGAAGGCCTTGAAAGTGATGCCAAGGACCGCGGGCAAGACCAGGGCCCAAGGATTAAACGAGGACCCTGCTGGAGCCGACGGCTTAGATGGCTCGGATGGCTTGGAAGGCTTAGACGGTTTCGATGGCTTGGACGGCTTTGCCGAGTCCGAAGGTTTCTCGGATGGCTTCTCGGAAGGCTTTTCCGATGGGGCATCGGATGGCGCTGGCGTAGAACAGGACTTCACCGCCTCATCACCAATGGCAAAGGTCAACGTCTGTGGTTTGGATGCAAGTTCTTTGCCATCGGTGGTAGTTGCCGTATAGGTTGCCTCAAACGTGTAGATGCCCGGCTTGGTAAAAGCCCAATGGGTATGCTTGTGCGATGCGAAAGTGGTCTCGATCGTGTGATCGTTTTCGGCGGAATTGGCAAGGACGTCATAGCCGACACCCCTGGCCTTATCGATGTATGCGCCCCACTCAGCGCCCTCTGGCGTGTGCGTGGGCTTGAGGTTCAAATTGACCGTGCCATCTTTCATCTTGGAATAATCCAATTTTTCGGTGTTATACCCCGGCCAGATGATGGCTTGGTTCTGCGTCTGCGGCAGGTGGTAGAAGCGGTCTCCGATATTGCCAAGGAAATCGAACTTTTTATCACCCAGCTGCTGGCCGCGGGGAGTAAGCGCGTTTTTGTGCACGCCGAGCACCACGTCATCCAGCGAGCGGTCTACCGACTCCTTATCTACTTGGCCTGTGTCATCGCGCAGGACAGTGCGGAAACCGTCGTCAGTAGGCAGCGCCTTGATATCGACGTGCCCGCGGTCAAGTACCTGCTTTTCGCTGCAGCGTTGAGCCTCCTCGTCCTGTGGCGGTTGATCTGGTGCCGGCGTATCGCCGGGCGCAAGTGAATCGCCAGCCCCAGGATTTTCGCCTGGAGTAGCGGCGTTCCCGTCCGCGCTGGTAGAAAGCTCGCCTTCTGCTTCGTAGTTTTCACCGAATTCGAAGGGCTCGGCTAGCACCGTGCTACCGTGGCCGGCCTTGACCGTGGAGTGCGGGAAGACGTTTACTTTGGCAATCTTGTTCTCAAAGTACTCGCCATTGGTAAAAGTAGCCTCTCCGTGCCCGTTGGTAATTGGGGCTTCCACTGGCGCCGTGGGTTCCGCGTCGTTCTTGTCGTCATAGAGACCACCGGTCATCACGCCGCTGAAGTTATTATCATCCATGTCGATGATGATTTTGGTCCCGCCTTTACCGTGCTGGCGCATCCGCACCGTGTAGCCGGTTTCTTGCAGCGTTACCTCTTCGGTGGGGGCCAGTTCACGCGGATTGGAGCTTTCTTCCCAAGCCTCCGCTTCAGCGGAAGAATCGGTGTGGGCGGGAGAGCCTGGGGTAAACTCCACCTGCTCCGAAATCCAGCGCGGCGCATCGCCTTCTGGAGTAAAGACGGCCTGGATATTGGACGATGTTGGGCCCATGTACTCATCCCACTCGGCGTGGCCGTCGGCGACGGGCAGATCGGTGAGGAAGTAGCCATCGATAAGCAGCGTAAGCGTGCCGGATGCTTTATTTTCCGCATCAAAGGAAATGGTGGTGAGCTTATCGTCACCGTCTTTTTCCGGATTCTGCTTTTTGTCCATGCTCAGGCTGTATCCGGCGGCGGCGGCATCGCCGGAGGAGGCGCTATCGAAGCGCTCCTTGAGACTGGGGGTCTTTTCATCCTTTGGCTTTTGCCCGCCCACTTGATAGCTGGTGGTCTGCGGCTTACTGGCCACGAGCTGCCCATCCGCCGTGCGCGCGGTGGTGCGATAGGTCAAGCGATAACGGCCGGGCTTGGTAAAGAGAGTGGCGTTATGAGTGTGGGTACCGGCATTGAGGTATGTGGAGTGCGGTGAGTCTTGGAAGGAGCCCAGCATGCGATGGAGCTCGGCGCCGTCTTCATCGTCCTTGTTGGTAAAAAGCTCCACGTCGCCCGGGCCATCCACGCTTAAAAGGTCGAGGAAGGCGATGTTATCGCGGAAATCTTTCACGGGAAGCCCAGTGTCTGCGCCGAAACCGATCCAGATGGGTTCTTGGTTGGCGGAGGCCTGGTAGGGAGCCGTGTAGTAGGTGGTGCCTGGGTCACCGATGTAGTCCTGCGTGCCGTTTTCAGGCAGGGAATACATAAAGTTCTGGTGGCGCTTACCGTCCTCGTCTTCGCGGGTATAGCCTTTGCCTATCCAAGCAACGGTGTCATCGATAAGCGGAGTTTGGCCGGAAAATTCGGATTTCAGCAGGAAGTTGTCTTCTTCCCAAAAGCTCTTGGGGGAGTCGACGTGGGTTTGGGTTGCGATGTGTTTGCCATCGTCTGGGCCGGCGTAGGCGGTAGCCGGGGTGATCAGCGCGATCGTGCTGAGCGTGGCTATGAAGCGGATACGAGGAGATGCCACCAGCGCGTTACCTTTCTGCAGTTGTCAGTAGTTCACCTCGAAACTATAGAAAATGATTCCCAATACTGAATAATCGATTGAAAACCGTTCCCGTTTACCTGTGGGTTTATAATGAAACTCGTTATCATCTACCCCTTTTTGTGTGTAAGAAAGTAAATGAAGACGCACTTTTGGGTAGTAGATTGAGGCGCTGGTTTGGGCTGGTGCGGACTGTGTCCCGCGGCTCCACTACGATGGTGGCCATGACTGAAGTTCGCGTTAGATTTTGCCCTTCTCCCACTGGTACCCCGCACGTCGGCATGGTGCGCACCGCCCTATTTAACTGGGCCTACGCCCGCCACACCGGCGGAAAGTTGATTTTCCGAATCGAAGATACTGATGCTGCCCGCGACTCGGAAGAGTCCTACCAGGCCATCATTGATTCCTTGACCTGGCTCGGATTGGGCTGGGATGAGGGCGTCAATGTGGGCGGCCCGCATGAACCGTACCGGCAGTCCCAGCGCATGGACATTTATAAAGACGTGCTCAATAAGCTTATCGATGCCGGGCACGTCTACCCCGCCTACTCCACCGCGGAGGAAGTAGAAGAGCGGCACAAGGCAGTCGGGCGCGATCCTAAATTGGGCTATGACAACTACGACCGTGACCTGACGCAGGAACAGATCGAGGCCTTTGAGGCTGAAGGCCGCAAACCTGTCTGGCGCCTGCGCATGCCGGACAAGGATTGGGCCTGGACCGACCTCGTGCGCGGCGAGATGTCCTTCAAGTCTGAAACTCAGCCTGATTACGTGGTGGCGCGCTCCAACGGAGCTCCGCTCTACACCCTGGTAAACCCGGTAGATGACGCGCTGATGCGCATTACCCACGTACTGCGCGGCGAGGATCTTCTCTCATCCACCCCGCGCCAGCTGGCAATGTATGACGTGCTGAAGGAAATCGGCATCGCGGAATTTACTCCGGAGTTTGGTCACCTTCCCTTCGTGATGGGCGAGGGGAAGAAGAAGTTGTCCAAGCGCGACCCGCAGTCCAACCTCTTCAATCACCGCGATAACGGCATCATCCCCGAGGGCATGCTCAACTACCTGTCGCTGTTGGGTTGGTCCCTGTCCGCGGATCAGGACATCTTCAGCATGGATGAGCTGATTGAAAGCTTCGATGTAAACGACGTTCTGGGTAACCCGGCCCGCTTTGACCAGAAGAAGCTCGAGGCCATCAACGCCGACCACATTCGACTTCTCGATCCTGAGGAATTTGCCTTCCGCCTGCGCAATTACCTGACGGAGTACACCGACTTCCCGGCCGATTATGATGGCGAGAAATTCGCCTTCGCTGCGGACCTGGTGCAAACGCGCATTAAGACGCTTGCCGATTCCTATGGGCTACTCAGCTTCCTTATCACGCCCGATGCAGAGCTCACCTTGGACGAAAAGGCGGCCAAGAAGAACCTGAAGGAAGATGCCGTCCAACCCCTCGAGGTGGGCATTGACACCCTTGAAGCGGTAGAGGAGTGGAAGACCGATGCTATTGAAGCCGCGCTATCCAAGGCGCTCATTGAGGACCTAGAGCTAAAGCCGCGCAAGGCCTACGGTGCGCTGCGCGTAGCCATTTCTGGTGCCCAGGTTTCGCCACCGCTGTTTGAGTCCATGGAGCTTTTGGGCAAGGAGTCCACCTTGGCGCGCCTGCGTGCTGCCCGCGAGGTAACTCCGTACGTTCCTGCGGCCGAGTAAGGCTGGCACCACCAGAAGCATGGTGGGCGCAGCCCGCTAAAGCGGCGGATGAACATCGAACTACACAGATGTCATCTGCCGCTTTAGTTTAGCTCAAGAAAAACGCCTAAAAATGCCGGTTGCGCTGGCGATTTGGCGCATTGGATAACGATCATTATAGTTATAACACGTTGCAGCGAGCAAGGGAGTGCAGCCGATAAGGATGCGGTTCCAAGCGAGTGAGCAAATGGCCTATGGTGTAATTGGCAACACAGCGGTTTCTGGTACCGCCATTCTAGGTTCGAGTCCTGGTAGGCCAGCAGTGAAAATGCTTTTAAAGCAGGCTCACTAGTTCTATGCCCCGTTCGTCTAGAGGCCTAGGACGCCGGCCTCTCACGCCGGTAACACGGGTTCAAATCCCGTACGGGGTACAAGTAAAATGATTCCTCCAGCCACCACGGTTGGAGGAATTTTTCATATGCGCCCGCGGCTCAATCGGGACCAAAGTGGGTCTGAACTGGGGGATTTACCGGCGCGAAGTCCCTTACTATCTGCTGATTTGTATTGTGTTTACCCATCGTTTACTGTTTAACGAGTCCGCAGCAAGCAAGTGAGAAAGCAGCACTGCTTTTGATTTGCATGCTACGTGCGAACGAGCCCCGTTCGTCTAGCGGCCTAGGACGCCGGCCTCTCACGCCGGTAACACGGGTTCAAATCCCGTACGGGGTACATATTTTGGCTGCGAGGTTCACCGCTCGCAGCCTTTTCTTTTGCCATTTTTTCTCGCGTCTCCAGGGGGCTAGAGAAGTAGATTAAGTGGCGTTTAAACGGCTCTCTCTGCACCACATGGAGCATCGCGTTGTGGGGGTGCGGTGAGCGAGGGAGGCATCGGAAAGCGCCTGCTATGGCCCCAGAGCCCGCCCTTCGCGCTCACTGGCTATGCGAGAGCTGGGGTGGGTTGTGGGCCTCCGTGAGCGCCAAGGGAGGGTGGTGGCTCGACCACTGCAAGAAAGAACGCCCAGCGAGCCTCTCAGGCTGCACTGGGCGTTGTTCGAAGGTGGAAGCTAAGCCATGACCTTCGTCTTCTTAATCGCCTTCTGGAGGCGCTTGTGGTAGTTATCCATGGCCGGGCGCAAGAACAGGCCGAGGATGAGCGCTGGGATGGCGAAGAGGAGGAGCATGCCGAGCTCGTGGAGGATATCGGCTTCGTAAATGCCGGCGATGGCGCTGCGGAACGCGTCGATGCCGTAGGTAGCCGGCAGCCACGGGCTGACATTTTGGAACCATTCCGGAAGCAGCGGCAGGGGATAGGCGCCGCCGGAACCGGAGACTTGGATAACCAAAAGCAGGACTGCGAGGGCCTTACCCGCGCTATCGAATGTGATAACCAGTGAATATATTATCAACATAAACACCAGTGAGATTATCCACGAGGCAAAGAGCATCATGAATGGGTGCTCGGGCTTGATCTCCACAAAGAAGATCAGGCTGAGGACGACAAGGGTTGCTTGGGCGATACCGATGAGCCCGAACGTAAGGAAGCGGCCCAAGAAGGCTTGGTTCCTAGTGAAGTGGTCCTTCTTGTCGAGGCCTTCGTTCTTCTTCAGGTACTTGCGCTCAGCGTTGGTGTGCACCAGCACACAGGCGAGCAGGGCGCCCACCCACAGCGAAAGCGTGAGATAGAACGGCGTCATTCCAACACCGAAAGCAGCAACATCGTAGATGGGCTGGCGGTCCACATTGACCGGCGAGGCGATGCGGGAGGCCAGAAGCTCGGGGTCATCGCCAATGAGACCGGCGAGCTGGCTGAGGTCACCGCCGTCGCGGATTTCATCGATCTTTTGGCTGAGTTCGCCAAAGCGGCCTGCCTGCTGCTGCAATGTGCCGGATAGACTTGCGGTTAGATCGCGCACCCGCACGAGTGCATCGTTGTCGTCAGAGACGGTATTGCGGATGCCCGCGATATCGCGCTTGACCGCATCAACATCGCTAGCAACCGTACCTACACTATCTCCCAGAGCCGCTAGCTGTGGCTTCAGATTAGAGTTATAGGAGTTGCGGGCGTTTTCGACGGCCTGCTTGGCGCTGGCGATCGCATCTTGCGTTTGCTGCTTGGAGTCCTGGGAATCCCCGCCACTTTCGATGTTATCGGCTGTAGAAGTCAAAGAATCGTGCAGCGCATTGCTCTGGGCAATGCTGGCATCCAGCTGCCCCATCATAGCCTTATATCCTGCCGCTACAGGGCCTGGAAGGTCGACCTTATCGGCTTCCTTCTGGATGCTGTCTTTGACGCCTTGGAACGCGGCGGTTTGCTGTCCCACGCGGTCTGCGGCAGTGCGGAAGGTCTGGGCGGTTTGCGCGGAGGTGGCGCTGGCGTTGTTCAGCAATTCCTCGATTTGTGAGGATAGTACCTCGTAGCTCTGCGTCGTTGCGGCAAGGGAAGCATCCAATGAACCAGTGGATTCATCCAGCGTGGACTTTAGGATATCGATGGGGGAATCGCCGTTGTCATTGGTCGTGCTGGAGGCTTGGTTTCCCGCCTCATTCAGGATGTTATTGGCCGCCTGGGTGAGCGGAATGGTGGAATCTACCAGGTTGCTCAGCGCCATGACCGTGCCAGAGGCCGCATCGAGGCGCGACTGTACGGTATTGACTCGGTTGTGCACGTTATTGAGCGCAGCCTGGGTATCACCCTCATCAAGGTACTGGTCTAGCGAGGAAATGACGCCTAGGCCCACATTGGATACGACGCGGGTAAATGACTCATCGATCTTCTGGATCACACCGGTAGCACTGCGTTGGGTAATCGTGGTCGACAGCGCGTTCTTCTTCTCGTTGGTGTAGAGGTTGAGCTTGCTCGGCTCGGTTCCTTCCACATAGAAGGTGAGGAGGTTGGAGCTAAAATCCTTGGGCAAGACGATGCCGGCGTAGTACTCACCGGATTTGGTGCCTTCTACGGCATCATCGCTGTTGGTGAGGACCCAGTTGATTTCGTCGTTGCGACTGAGCTGGGATAAAACCTCATCGCCTAAGTTGAGCTTAAGCGAAGCGAGGTCGCTTTGGTGGCCCTCATCCTCACTGGCGACGGCGATTTTGAGCTGTTTGGTGTTGGCAAATGGATCCCAGCTGGCGAGCACGTTAAAAGTGGTAAAAAGCAGCGGGATAATGGCGAGGCCGAAAATGATGACGGCGGTCATTACGTTGCCACGGATGGCCTTAAGGTCATCGCGGAGAATGGTCAGGATATTGTTCATGACTTATCTCCCTTTCCGGATTCTTCGCCGTCGTCGGCGGGCTTATCTGTAGTATCGCCCTGCGATTGTGGGGTGGAAGATATTTCGGGGTGTTTATCTGACTGGACATCTTCTAGCCGATACTGATTGGGGTTTTGGCGTTGATGCTCTAGGTGCTGCTGAATTTCTTCATCGCTGAGATCCGCCAAGCGGTTATCGTGCGCGATGCTTTGTTTAACGTATTCCAGCGAACAAATGACCGCGACCGCAATCAGCGCCACGAGGCATGCAATGCCGAAAAGGATCGCTTTCTGGTCCGGCATGAACCGGGAGCAAATCACGAGCGCGAGCACCAAGGCCACCCCGATGGCAATGGTCAGCTTCATCAGCTGCGAATAATTCTTCCGCGCGGTCATCCACTTGGTATCCAAGCTCTTTTGGTATCCCTCGCGGTCTGCGGAGGCATACAGAAGATCGGTGAAGCGGTAGCGGCTGCCAATCAGGTGGACCTGCTCGTTGATAACGAGCCCGCCCTTGGCCAGCTCGTCATTGACCAGCATGGTGACGTTGGACAGGCTGCGCCTTAAGAGTGTGCCCATGAGGTAGGCAACAACCGCCATTCCGGTCAGCGCGGCGATATCGCGGATGTAATGGGTGCCGTAGAACCCGCCCACCGTCTCGCGCATCGCGTCGATGCCGTAGGTAAAGGGCAAGAAGGGGTGGACGGCGCGGAAGAAGTCCGGCGTCATCTCGATGGGGTACAAGCCCGATGCGCCGGGAATCTGAATGAAGGCAAAGACCACCGCTATGCCGCGGCCCACGTGACCGAATGTCGAGACTAGGCCATAGGTAATGCTGAGGTAGCACAGGCTGATGAATACGGAGGTAAGGACATAAGCGGTGGCGCTGACGTGCTCAACGCCGATGACCAAGTTACCGATGGAAACGATCAGCGCCTGGGCAATGGCGAAAAAGCCGAGCAGCAAGAAGCGCGAGAAGTACGCCTTAGTGATGGTCAGATCCCGGCGGCCCTGTGGGTCAACCTCGGCGCGGAAAATGATTAGGAGCATAAACGCGCCGATCCACAGCGTGAGGTTGATAAACAGCGAGGACATGCCGGAGCCGTAGTGCGTGACGGGGAAGACCGCATGGCTTTCCATCTCTGCAGGCGAGGAGAGGAAGGAAGACACGTGGTCCGTATCAAGACCGTTGACGGACTTCAGCACGGTGTTGTTATTGGCCGTGTTGCTTAAGGCAATAACATCGGTGCGCGCGGAGCGAAGGCCTTCTTCGACGCGATCCAGATCAACCGAGAAGCGCTTTACCACTTCTTGGGCGTGGGTTAGCTGCTCGTCGACGCCCCCGAGAAGCCCGTCCGTTTGCCCAACCAGAGCCTTTTGGCTGTTGAGCGAGGCAGATAGGCGTCCGGCGGTAGCTGAGACATCAGACAGCGCAGAATTGAGCTTAGGCAGGCCGTTGGCCACGTCATCGCGCAGTCCGTGGGAATCATCGCGGGCCTGGGACGCCATGGAATTGAGCAATTCCGAGGTTTTATTCAGCGAATCAAGGGTGGCATTGGTATCGCTGTTAAGGGAATCCAGCTCTCCTAACACCGCCCGGTTTTGATTGTTGCGGTCGCGCAGATCAGAGACCGACTGGTTGATCTGCTGGGAGACCTCTGGCGGAAGTGCTGGCAAGGAAGCGACACCGGCTAATTGGTCGATGGCTTTATCCGCCTGGCCGAGGATGCCTTGGGCGCCGTCGGTGGCGGCATCGACGCGGTTGAGAGCGCCGGTTAACCGACCGGTGACAGAACCGATATTGGCATTGGCGTTCGCGGTGCCATCGGCAACCGCAGTCGTGCCTTGGATATAAGCAGCTGTTGCATCGTCGGCGAAGGAAGTTACTTCCTTTTGCACCTCGTCGGTCAAGGAGGTGACCTGGTTTAAGGCCTGCTGCGCGTCATCAATCGTGGTCTGCACGGAGCCTAGCGACGTGCGCGCCTGTGCGATAGTGGGGCGCGCATCGTCGATAGTGGCGTTGACATCCGCCAGGGAATTGCGCGAATTGGCCACGGTATCGGCGGTCTCTGAGAACGAATTCGCGGTATTGCCCGCGGTGCTATTGATCCTATCGCTGAGGTCGCCGCCAGAGTTTCTCAGCTCGGTGGAAACCGATTTCGCGACGTTTTCATTAAAGGTCGCGCTAATCGTGGTTTCGAGGGTAGAAGAACCAGAGTCGGTGACCTTTGGCGCAATGGCATTGATTTTCTCATTTACCTGGTACTCCAAGGTGGGCTGAGAATAAGTGCCTTGGAACAGGCTGACAAAGTCAGAAGAAAAATCTTCCGGCACGATGATGGAGGCAAAAACGTCGCCAGATTTTACGGCGTGTTCAGCTTCGCCGCGGTCCATAAACTGCCAGCCGAGCCTGTCATTGTTGTGCAGCTTTTCCATCATTTGCCCGCCGACGTCAATATCGCCGGTGAGATCTAACGAGGCACCCTTGTCCTCGTTCACCACGGCTACCTTGAGGTGTTCGGTATTGCCATAGGGATCCCAAAAACCGGAGACATTGACCCAAGAATATAAGGCAGGGGTAATCATCAAACCAATGAGAATCACCCAGACTTGCGGCGTCCGCCACAGGCGGACGAAGTCTTGGAGAAAAAGCTTCCAACTAGTAATCACTCGAAAGACCGTAGCACCGAAACGGTGTTAACTAATAGTCAAGCGGGCAGATTCCGCGAAATTGACAGCTTGGTTACCTCTTAGCCACCGTGCTCCGCGAACGACTGCGGCTAAGGTTAATAAAAGGTTAATTCACGCTGGGCTAATACGTAGAAAAGCGCCGCCATAATCCATGCACCAAAGCGGTGGATTATCGCGACGCTCGGGCGCTGCAGGGCGCTTGCCGGCGAGGCTTAGTGCTCGTCGTAGTGGTCACCGTGAGCGGCGTGGCGGTGACCGTCGTGGATGTAGTCAACGTGGTCGCCGTGCGGGACAGCAACGTGGCCGCAGCCCTCACCGTGGGTGTGGTCGCCGTGGGGTTCAGCCTCAATGTGCTCGTTGGTCTCGCATTCGTCCCAGTGGCCTTCGTGCTCGCGGTGGATGTGGCCATCGTGGACGAAGTCGGTGTGGTCCTTGTGTGGGAAAGCAACGTGGCCGCAGCCTTCGCCGTGGGCGTGCTCGTGTTCAGTGTGGGTTGCGTGAGTCATAATCATGAATCCTTTCCGTGTCTTGGTCGGGGAGTGACCTTCTCGTTTTCACTCTGTTGTCATTAAATCATGTTTTCAGTTCGGTTTCAATAGCGTGCGGGAGATTTTCGATATTTCTTCAATAGGCCACGATGGGGTGGGGTATGCAGGGGTGAGACGTGACAATGCCCTGGGCCGGTGGGAGGTCCAGGGCATTGGTTAGGCGTTGGGGAAGCTAGAGCAGCTCTGAAAGTTCTTGGGCGGCGGAGGTAAGAAGGTGGGCGTATTTCTTGGCGGGCGAGGGGCGGAAGCGCTCAGCGGAGCCTGAGATAGACAGCGCTGCGCGAAAAACGCCAGAAGAATCAAAGACGGGGGCGGAAATGGAAGCTAGGCCAGCTTCGCGTTCCTCGATGGATTCTGCGTAGCCTTGGCGGCGGGCAGCTTCCACCTCGGCGGTGCTGAATTGCGCGGCGTCAAGGGGGAAATCCACGTAGCCGGCGATGATGCGTGCTGCAGAACCAGAGGTTAGTGGTAGCTGTCGCCCCACCGGAACCACGTTGTGTAGGCCGGATTTGGGTTCGCGAGTGGCAATGCAGGTGCGGGTGATTCCCGTGAACTCATAGAGCTGAATGGACTCACCGGTGCGGTTGAGGAGCTGATCCATGATGGGGCCTGCGACTTCTAAGATGTGATCGCGGTTGCCGGGGAGTGCTGGACCTGCCTTCCACTTTCCTTCAGGGGTGCGCACGAGGATACGGTGTGCTTCTAACGCGGTGGCTAGTCGGTGCGTCGTTGCCCGAGGTAGTCCCGTGGTTTCACATAACTCATTAAGGGTCGATGGATGGTTTGCGGCGGCCATCATGATGGCCATTGCACGATCTAGTACCTTAATGCCGGAAACTGCGCTATACTCTCCCATATAATGAAATCTACGTCCCAAATTATGAGATTTCAAGTGTGGAGTGATGTTTATGAACCAGCAGCTGACCTTGGCAGAAAAAGTATGGCGTGACCACGTTGTCCAGCAGGGCGACGCGGGCGCACCAGACCTTATCTATATTGACTTTCAACTTTTGCACGAAGTTACCAGTCCGCAGGCCTTCGATGGGCTGCGCCTGCAAGGCCGCACAATGCGGCACCCGGAATTGCACCTGGCAACCGAGGATCACAACGTGCCAACGGAAGGCATTAAATCCGGCAACCTCTTAGAGATTAAAGATGAGATATCGCGCACCCAAGTTTCTACCTTGCGCAAGAACTGCGAAGAATTTGGCGTGCGGTTGCACTCGATGGGTGATGAGCAGCAAGGAATCGTGCACACCGTTGGCCCACAACTGGGCATTACTCAGCCCGGCATGACTATTGTGTGCGGCGATTCGCATACCTCGACCCACGGTGCGTTCGGCTCCATCGCCATGGGCATCGGCACCTCAGAGGTAGAGCACGTCATGGCTACCCAGACGCTATCTTTGAAGCCATTTAAGACGATGGCCGTCGAAGTCACCGGCGAATTGCAGGAAGGCGTCTCCGCAAAGGACCTCATCCTGGCGATCATCGCCAAGATCGGCACCGGTGGCGGCCAAGGCTACATCATCGAATACCGCGGTGAAGCCATCCGAAAGATGTCCATGGAAGCCCGCATGACCATCTGCAATATGTCCATTGAGGCCGGCGCTCGTGCCGGTATGGTTGCGCCCGATGAAACGACGTTTGAGTACGTCAAGGGTCGCGAGTTCGCTCCTAAGGGCGCCGACTGGGATGCCGCGGTGGAGTACTGGAAGACGCTGCCTACTGACGATGGCGCCGAATTCGATCGCGTCGTAGAAATCGACGGATCAGCGTTGACACCATTTGTGACGTGGGGAACGAACCCGGGCCAAGGCCTGCCGCTGGGCGAAACCGTGCCGGATCCAGAAGATTGCGGCGATGACAATTCCAAGGCCACCGTGAAAAAGGCCTTGGAGTACATGGACCTGCAACCAGGAACCCCACTGCGCGATATCAAGATCGATACCGTCTTCGTGGGATCGTGCACCAATGCCCGCATCGAGGATCTGCGCGCCGCCGCCGAGGTGGTCAAGGGCCGCACCATCGATGCCAATACGCGCATGATCGTGGTTCCTTCCTCCGCGGTGGTTAAAGCCGATGCGGAAAAGGAAGGCCTAGACCAAATCTTCCAGGAGTTCGGTGCAGAGTGGCGCACGGCGGGATGCTCCATGTGTCTGGGCATGAACCCTGATCAACTGAAACCAGGGGAGCGGTCTGCATCCACGTCCAATCGTAACTTTGAAGGCCGGCAGGGCCCTGGCGGGAGAACCCACCTCGTTTCCCCACAGGTTGCTGCCGCTACCGCCGTCACCGGATACCTGTCCAGCCCGGCTGACCTGAAATAAGCACGCGAGAAAGGTTGAAATAATGGAGAAATTTATCACTCATACCGGCACCGGAGTCCCGCTTCGGGCATCCAACGTGGATACGGACCAAATCATTCCCGCGCGCTATCTCAAATCGGTCAAGCGTACGGGCTTTGCGGAGGGCCTGTTTTCCAACTGGCGCTCTGATTCCACCTTCGTACTTAACAAAGAGCAGTTCAAGGACGGCTCTGTTCTCTTTGCAGGGCGCGACTTTGGCACCGGTTCCTCTCGCGAGCACGCAGTATGGGCCCTGCGCGAATACGGCTTCAAAGCAGTGTTCTCCTCGCGTTTTGCGGATATCTTCCGTGGCAACTCGGGAAAGTCTGGTCTGCTAACAGGGCTGATGGAACAAGAGGACATCGAGCTTATTTGGAAGCAGTTGGAGGCAGGGGAAACCCAAGTCACGGTCGATCTGGAGGCGCGCACCGTTCAGGTTGGTGAAAACACCTACTCATTCGATATTGATGACTATACGCGCTGGCGCCTGATGGAAGGCCTCGATGACATCGGCATCACCCTGCGCAATGAAGAAGCGATCACGAGCTTCGAGCACTCCCGCGCCAGCTTCAAACCTGCGGTTCACGCGGACTAATCCAGCAGGTGCGCCTCACGCTTTGGCGGGGCGCACACCACCGTCGCCATGATCCGGGGCAGTGGTGGGGTAACGGTCAAATAACAATACTAACTTTGCAAGCGTGCAGCTGGGTTTATCTATTATTCTCTGCGGTATGACTTCGCCTTATTCCGGATCACGCGACCATGATGGCTACAACCACCACTCCCAACAGCCCTACTCAGGTGGGCAACCGGGATATTTTCGTGAGTCGCCCGGCCCAGGCGATACTGATACCGTCAGCATTATTGGCGATAGTTTCCGCTATTTCGGCCGCAATTGGGTACCGTGGCTTTTTGCCCCGCTGGTGCAAATGGTCGTTCTTTTCGTCGCATACCTCATCATTGCCATCGTCTTTGCCGCCGGTGGCGGTTCCCTTTCCATCGAGGCGGCGACCGAGGGAGCAGCCTTGGACGGTTCCCTCGGCGTCCTGGGCGTGGTGTTACTCGCCCTCGCGGTAATAGCCCTGTTAATTGTCTATCTGTGGGCAAATGCAATCTGGTACCAAGCCGCTAATAAGCAGGTCAATGGCCAGGATTTAACATTCAGGGATTTCTTCACGTTCAAGGGCATGGGTGGCATCATGCTGGCCTACCTCGTTACCAGCGTGGTCATCGGCATCGGCTTAGTCCTGCTGGTAATTCCCGGACTTTTCGCCCTGTTCTTCTGGTGGTGGGTCCCCGCCGTCAAGGCAGTACGCCCTGACCTAGGCCTAGGGGACTGCTTTAAGTTTTCCGCGGAGATCGCAAAGAGGGACGTCGGTACCACCTTGCTGGTCGGAATCGCGCTCATCATCCTCTACATGGCGCTGGGCTCAACCGTGGTGGGCGTCGTCGTGTTGCCGGGACTCATGGCCTTGACCCCCACCCTCTTTGTGCGCCGCAACCTCGGCATGCACGGCTAGGGGCAGGGGCTCGTGCGTCCCGGTCTGACTAGCGCACCGGCAGGGGGCTGGGAAGATAATCGGCGCCAGTTAATTCACCGTTATTGAAGGACAAAACCCACACCGAGGCCTTTTTAAACTTCAATTCCTCCTGCGGCTTCTTGAGGAATTGCGGCGCTAAGTCCTCAATGATGCCGGGGATGGTTTGTCCCTGGCTGATAATGACAGGCACCCCGCCGTCGTTTACAACACGACGGAAAGCCTTTTTGGCGGCCGCCGGGTTCTTTTCCCACACCTCGTCGCCAAAGTCCTTATTAATGGCAATGTCTTTACCCAGCTCATCGGCAAGCGGCGCGGCGGTTTGCTGGCACCGGTGAGGGCGAGCGGAATAGATCGCGGTGGGGTGGTATGCGGCCAGCATAGGCACGAGCATTTCCGCTTGGCGGCGGCCCTTCTTATCCAAAGGTCGCAGGTTGTCATCGCCCTCCCACTTCTTACGGTCATGGGCGTGGGCGTGGCGAACGTACAATACGCGCGTTGTGGGGGCGAGCTGCAGCCGCTTTTGCGCCTTGGCGACGACGTCGGTGTCAACGTCATAAGACAAAAGCTGCTGTGCTTGGTCAATGGGCACCCAACGCAGCTCGTCGGTCTCATCGTTGGGCGTATATGTGCCGTTGAGGTAGAACGCCGCCCAGTAATAGACCACCTTGGTGCGCCCCTGTACAGGGTAGGTAACCTTGCCAATCAACTTGCCAAGGCGCACGTGAAAGCCGGTTTCTTCCTCGATTTCCCGCGCCGCGGTAGTAGGCAGCGATTCGCCTGGGTCCACCTTTCCCTTGGGCAGGGACCAATCGTCATAATGCGGGCGATGGATGAGTGCGATTTCTGGGTTCGCAGGGTCGCTGCGCCAGACGACGGCGCCGGCGGCAAGGGTAGTGCGGGGAAATTCCTTAGCGGGCTCCACCGGAATTTCTTGGTGCCGGCCGGAAATGAATTTTTCGGACTTTTTATCTTTATCGGTCTCGTGCATCTTCTTCGCACTCGGCATAGCTCTTTGTGCCTTCCTTCGGTAAGTGAAAAATTGGCGTTAACCTCATGGTCATTGTTCCACGGGGGAGATCCCTGCCGCATCCTTGCCACGCCCAGAATGATAAATGCCTTAAGGTGGAAATAATAGGAAAACGTTTGGAGGAAGCCATGGTAAATGTAGCGGTGATGGGTGCTGGTTCCTGGGGTACCACCCTGGCCAAAGTATTTGCGGATGCAGGAAATGATGTCACCCTGTGGGCGCGACGGACCGAATTGGCGGACGCGATTAATAGAACGCACATCAACCCGGATTATTTGCCGGATATTCACCTACCTGCGGCACTGCGCGCCACACACGACGAGGCAGAGGCGCTCTCCGGCGCGGATATCGTGGTCTTCGGCGTGCCATCGCAGTCCTTGCGCGCCAACGTGGAGCGGTGGGCGCCCGCACTGCCTGAAGATTCCACCCTGGTCTCCATTTCCAAGGGCGTAGAGACCAGCACGCTAAAGCGCATGAGCGAAGTCATCGTGGATGCGGCGGGCGTGGATCCCCAGCGCGTGGCGGTACTTTCTGGGCCCAACTTGGCTAAAGAAGTGGCGCAGGGGCAGGTTGCGGCCACGGTCATCGCCTGCACCGACGAAGAGCGTGCCAAGGCGGTGCAGGCGGCCATCGCAGCGCCCTACTTGCGGCCCTACACAAATACCGATGTCATCGGCGCCGAAATCGGTGGTGCTTGCAAAAACGTCATCGCCTTGGCCTGCGGCATGGCCTCAGGCAAGGGGCTGGGCAATAACACCATGGCTACGATGATTACCCGCGGCCTGGCGGAAATTACGCGCCTTGGCATGGCATTGGGCGCGGAGCCTTTCACCTTTTCCGGCTTGGCAGGTTTGGGCGATTTGGTGGCTACGTGTAACTCTACGCTCTCGCGCAACAGAACCTTCGGTTATCGCCTCGGTCAAGGCGGCAGCCTAGAAGAAGCGAAGGCGGCCACCAATGGCCAGGTGGCAGAAGGTGTGTTTTCTTCGGATTCCATCTTCCGCCTGGCCCAGCAGGCTGGTGTAGAGATGCCCATTACGGAAGCCGTCTACGGAGTGTGCCATCAAGGCATGGCGGTAGACGATATGATTATCGCCCTTATGGGTCGCTCCAAGAAGTCGGAGTAGCAGAAAGGTAAAATCATCGCCTATGACTGAAAAGACCCGCGTGGCCGTCCTTTACGGTGGCCGCAGTACTGAGCACTCCGTGTCCTGCGTATCCGCAGGCGCGATCATGAAGCACCTCGATCCGGAAAAATTCGAGGTAGTGCCCATTGGCATTACGCGCGAGGGTACGTGGACACCCGGTGATACCGAGGGGCTAGAAATCGTCGATGGCGTCATGCCAGAGGTCAAGCGCGGCACGGAATTGGCGCTGTCTGCCGATCCTTCGCGCAAGGGTGAAATCCGCGCGATTAATGATGGATCGTTGTATGCCCAGGTCGACGTTATTTTCCCCATTCTTCACGGTCCCTATGGTGAAGACGGCACCATGCAGGGGCTTTTTGAGCTTTCCGGCATCCCCTATGTGGGCCCTGGCGTATTGGCCTCCTCGGTAGGAATGGATAAGGAATTTACCAAGAAGATTCTTTCTGCAGCGGGCCTGCCGGTGGCACCCGAGGTTATCGTCCAAGGACGCACGGAATTAACCGCGGAGGAAAAAGACAGCCTCGGTCTACCGGTTTTCGTCAAACCTGCCCGCGGGGGCTCTTCGATTGGGGTATCCAAGGTGAGCGACTGGGCAGATTTCCCAGAAGCCGTGCGCATTGCCTTGGAAGACGATGACAAGATTTTGGTAGAGCCAGAAATCGTCGGCCGTGAGGTAGAGGTCGGCGTGCTGCAATACCCGGATGGCGAGCTTATTGCTTCGGTGCCGGCCCTGCTCAAGGGCATCGATGACTCCGATGAGGGCTTCTACGGATTCGAGACTAAGTACCTAGATAACGTGGTCACGGCCCAGATTCCCGCGCCTTTCCCGGAAGAGCTCACGGCGCAATTGCGCGATATGGCGATTCAGGCCTTTAAGGCGCTCAACTGCGCCGGCCTTTCCCGGGTGGATTTCTTTGTCACCGAAGAAGGCCTGTATATCAATGAGGTCAATACCCTGCCGGGATTTACCCCGATTTCCATGTACCCGCAGGTGCTGGCGGCCTCTAGCGTGGATTATCCCACGCTGCTTGAGGTGCTCATCGCCCGCGCCCAAGCACGCACCGCGTAAGTCAGGGGCTGGCATTACCTTTCTGGAATGTGCTTCGCGGTGATATCGCTTAGGGCCACCAATGCTGCCTGCGCGGAATCCTGCGGGGCATGTAACGCCAGGTAATTCTCGCGGCCTAGCGCAAACCAAGTTCCCGCAGTCGTGCCTTGCGCCAAGGTAGTGTCCTCAAACCAGGCGATATCGTTGACCTGTTGGAGCTGCACGCCTGCCTCGTAATTTTCCGGCTGGGCGATGCCACAGCGCGCGACGATGTCCTCGTGCCCCTCAGAGCTCCACACGTAGGTGTCCTTGTCGTCTACATCGCGGCGGTGGTAGCCATCCGCAATCTCATCCGGTAGCGCCTTCTCCACCGCGGCGCAGCGGTCATTTTTGGCCGGTTTCAGATCGCGCAATGGGGCAGGGTGGGTCTCCGCTGGCTTATTCTCCAGGGTAGAAACGGCTTCGTTGAGGTCCTTCGGCTCTTCGTCATTAAAGGTCGTTACCGCCACGACGGGAAAGCGCTGGGTCGAATACCAGGTAGAAAGGTTAGAGCCAGATGTTGCGTCCTTGACCTTGAACCACTGCTCACCATTGATATCTTGCGTGGTGGAGTAATCGGTGTACTGGAAGGGCATGGCAACACCACAGCGCGCCGTTACCTTTTCCTGGGAATTGGCGGCCCAGGCGGCAACGCCGGCGGGAACGGGTTCCGCAACATCGGCGCGCGGTTGACCCATGGCTTCATCGGGAAGCGCATGCACAAAGTCCGTGCACGCCTGCGAGTTGGCCTCGGGGGAATCCACCGGGGAGACCGCCACGGGGGCCTTGGCCGTGTTTGTGAATACGTATTTCGCGCCGAAAAGGACCGCTAGAACCATCACTATGGACAACCCAAGTGAAATGAAGATCGCGGTGCGGTTAAATTGGGATGTCATAGGGGCTCATTTTATCGAAAGGATGCCGGTGAACTTAAGTCAGACTCTCGCGGACGTGGGGGAGCAGGCGGTGATTCGAGAAATCACCGCGGCCGCTCCCAGTAGTTTGAATGGCGATGACGCTGCTGTGCTTTTCGCGGCACCACCTAATTCACGCACGGTGGCCTCTACTGATCTGATGGTAGATGGCCGGCACTTCCTGCGGGAATGGTCCACTCCGCGCGAAATTGGCAAAAAGGCCATCCTGCGCAACTTCGCCGATATCGAAGCCATGGGTGCGCGCCCAGTGGCGGCCCTTTTAGCTATCGCTGCACCGAGCGACACGCCGGTGAGTTTTGTCAGGGGCGTGGCCAAGGGCATCGCCGAGCATTGCTCTTTTTACAACGCTGAGCTGGTGGGCGGGGATATTACGAAATCAGACCTGCTGGTCATCAACATCACCGCCATTGGCTTTTTGGGCGGCAGCCGGGCAGCTTTGACCCTTGATGCGGCGCGTGCGGGACAGAAGGTCGTGGCCCACGGCGAGATTGGCCACGCCGCGGCGGGCTTGTCCCTACTGCAGTGCTTTGGCCGCGATCTGCCGGCAGAGCATGCGGATTTATACCCGCTTATTGATGCCCAATGTGCCCCGTGGCTCAGCCCCGGCCGCGGCGTTATAGCCCGCGCCGCTGAGGTCACGGCCATGACCGATAATTCCGATGGCCTCATCCAAGACTGTGGAACCATGGCGCAGCGCTCCGGGGTACACATCGATTTGGACGCCGATGCCATCCAGCCCGATCCACTCCTGCACGCCGCTGCTGCCGTCCTCGATTACGATCCGTGGCAGTGGGTCCTTGCCGGCGGCGAGGACCATACGCTGATCGGAACCACCACAAAGCAGGCGCCTTCAGGTTTCCGGGAAATCGGCACCGTCTCGCGCGGAAGCGGCGTTACAGTAGATGGCACACGTCCCCGTTATGCAGAAGGGTGGGCAGGATTTTAGATATGCACCCGACCTATCACCCCTCGTGGGAACCGGTTCTCGCGCCGGTGCTGGAGCGCCAGTGGCCACGGATTTCTCAGGCGCTGGACAACCAGGACTACCTGCCGCCGGCTGAAGACGTATGTAGGGCATTGCAGATGCCGCTTGACGATGTCCGCGTGCTCATCGTTGGCCAAGACCCCTATCCTACCCCAGGCCACGCAATGGGGATGGCCTTTTCCACCAAGCCTGGGGTCAAACCCCCGCGCTCCTTGGTCAATATTTACCGCGAGCTGTATGACGATGTGGGCGTTCGCGGGCGCGAAGACGGCGATCTGAGCGCCTGGGCTGACCAGGGAGTATTGCTCCTCAACAGGGTGCTGACTGTGGCGCCGGGGCAGGCGGGCTCCCACCGGCGCATTGGCTGGGAAGAGGTGACCGAGGCCGCCATCCGCGCCCTTAACCGCACCCCGATGGTGGCCATTTTATGGGGTCGCGATGCCCAAACCTGCGAGCGCTTCCTCCCCGATGTGCCCTGCATTACCTCCCCGCACCCGTCGCCGCTTTCGGCCAGCCGCGGGTTCTTTGGTTCCCGCCCATTTTCCCGGGCAAACGCCCATTTGCGCGACCAAGGTGCGCGAGAGATAGCGTGGAACTTGTAAACTATTGCGCATGTCATACCCCAGCACGCTGGACGCTCACGGATTGCGCAATTGGGCGCACCGCGCCGTAGGCGAGCTTTCCCATCGGCGCGCCGCAATCAATGCGCTCAACGTGTTTCCGGTGCCGGATTCAGATACCGGCTCGAATATGGCGCACACCATGGAAGCCGCCGTCGCCGAGGTGGAAAAAGGCGACGGCGACGTTGCGGCCGCGCTAGCCATGGGGGCCGTGCGCGGGGCGCGGGGAAATTCCGGAATGGTCCTCTCGCAGGTCTTGCGCGGGGTCGCGGAGGCCACCGTGGATTCCACCATCGATGGCGCCATCTTTGCAGCTTCGCTTATGCATGCGGTAGAGCTCGTGGACCGAGCCATTGCGGAGCCGGTGGAAGGAACGGTCATTACCGTATTGCGGTGTGCGGCAGAAAAGGCGGAGCACACCGCGCGGCAACCCGAATCTAGTTTTCACGGCGTCGTAGCGGAGACGATTTCGGCAGCCCAGAAAGCCCTTGCGGAAACACCCTCGCAGCTGCCAGAACTGCGTGCAGCCGGGGTCGTGGATGCAGGCGGTGCCGGTTTAGTCATCCTTTTAGAAGCCCTCCTTGCAGAAATCGAGGGCACTACCAGCCACGCAGCCGAATCCATGGAAGAGACCGTCACTGAACTCGAGGTGGTCTTCTTTTTCGAAGGCGATAGCGCGGTACTGAAGGAGAAGATTGCCCCCTTGGGCACGAGCCTGGTCATCGCGCAGGCAGGAGAGGATAGCGCCTCCATCCATATCCATTCCACCCAGGCCGGTGAGGTCATCGAAACCGCCTTTGCCGCAGGATCGGTCAGTAACTTGCGGCTTGAGGCACTTCCGGAAACCTCGGCCCCGCGCGGAGACACTGGCGCCGGTCATACGCGCACCGTCTATGCCGCAGTGCCCGCCGGCCCCGTGGCCGAGCTGGTGCAGTCCGCTGGAGTTACGGTGGTCGAACCAGGAGAAACCATCCACGCGGCTGGCGAGGACATCGTCTTATCCAGCGGGCTAGAAGAACACGCAACTGCAGCGCATACCGTGGACATTTCTTCGCTTGCGGCGGGGCTTGCCGCCATCTCCGTCTATGAGCCGGATAATGCGGATACCGCCGCGGTAGTAGAATCCATGCGCGATGCGGCGCAGTCGATGCGGGTGGCGCACCCAGCGGAAGAATCTGAAGAAGCCATCGCTAAGATGTGCCGCCAGCTGCTCGCCGCAGGCGGGGAGCAGGTCACGGTCATTAGCCAGCTTACTATCTCGCAGGAAGAATTGGCGGCAGAGCTTGGCATCGACGTTGTGGCCCTGCAGGTGCCGGATATTCCCACTGAGATTGGGGTGGAATAGCGATGCTTGGCTGGCAGGATGACCGACCTTTGACTGATGTACTGGATAAAAAAGACGCCACGAAGATCACCAAAGCGCTGGGATATAAGACCTGCGGGGAACTCTTAGCGCACTATCCGCGCGATTACATTCGCCACAATCAAGACGTGGGGCTTGGCGATGCCGCCGAGGGCGATATCGTCACCGTCACCGGAACCGTAACGGGAATAACGACCCGCGATACGGGCAAGACGACCATCATCAACGTCCAACTCGATGGCCATATCATCGCCACGTTTTTTAATGCCATGTACGTCTTGCGCATGCTCCATCGCGGGCAGCGGGTGATGATGAGTGGAAAATTGAAATATTTTCGCCAGCAGCCCCAGCTACAACAACCGGATTTCGTAGAAATCGATGCCTTCGGACGCCCAGACGGGGAACTCGCCGCCTACCAGGCGCCAGCGGCGGGAAAGAAGAAGCCCCAAAAGGCAACTGGGTCCCTGCGCAACCTATCCCAATTCGGCCGACTCGATAAATTATTGCTCGAACGGGAATGGATACCGGTATATCCCGCTA
This sequence comes from Corynebacterium sp. KPL2850, assembly GCF_040225855.1. Taxonomy (NCBI): domain Bacteria; kingdom Bacillati; phylum Actinomycetota; class Actinomycetes; order Mycobacteriales; family Corynebacteriaceae; genus Corynebacterium; species Corynebacterium sp. KPL2850. Next base: position 7,878 of record NZ_JBEHFV010000004.1, on the reverse strand, counting down.
CAGCAAAGATCACCTCGTGGTACCTCATGGGGGCCATCCACTACGTGCTCGCGCATACCCCAACCATTAGGGAACCATTAGACCAGCAGATGATTATCAGCCTGGACCAAGCGGTGCGCGAAATCCATGAGCCCGGCGCGGCTGGCCCGCAGCGCGCGATCCAGCGCCTCAAGTACAACGAGGCGCTTTCTATTGGCCTGGTCATGGCGCTGCGCCAGCGCGATGCGCACGCGCACACGGCGCCGACGATGCCCGCCATTTTGGGCGGCTTCCGCGAAGAGTTATTGACCCACCTGCCTTTTGAGCTCACACGAGGCCAGCGACGGGTCATCACTGAGATCGATGATGACCTGTCTGGTTCCTTACCCATGATGCGCTTGTTGCAGGGCGAGGTGGGCTCGGGGAAAACGATGATCGCCACCTGCGCCATGCTGCAGACCGTCGATGCTGGGAGCCAGGCGGCGCTGCTTGCTCCCACCGAGGTTTTGGCTTCCCAGCACGCGGCCTCTATTGGCACGTCGGTGCCAGAAGGCGTCAAGGTTGTGCTCTTAACCGGCTCCATGCGGACCGCCGAGAAGCGCCAAGCCCTCCTGGATATCGTCTCGGGTGAGGCTAATATCGTCATCGGCACGCATGCCATCATTCAAGAATCGGTCGAGTTCTTCGATTTGGGGTTGGTGATCGTGGATGAGCAGCACCGCTTTGGCGTAGAGCAACGCGATAGCCTGCGCTCTAAGACGCGCGAGGGGATAAGCCCCCACGTTTTGGTCATGACGGCAACCCCCATCCCACGCACCATCGCCATGACGATTTTCGGTGATCTCGCGGTATCGACGCTCGCTGAGCTGCCCGGCGGGAGAAAGCCGATTCAATCCGCAGTGGTGGCGGAGTGGCGGCCCATATGGGTGGCGCGGGCGCTCGAGCGCATCCGCGAGGAAGTGGCGCATGGCCACCAGGCTTATATCGTCTGCCCGCGCATCGAAGGCGAGGGCGGCGTGCTTGAACTGGCGGAACAGCTTGCTGCTGGCCCGTTTAAGGGGCTGAGGGTAGATATCTTGCACGGCAAGATGCCGAATAAGGATGAGGTCATGACCTCATTTGCCCGGGGCGAGATCGATATCTTGGTATCCACCACGGTCATCGAGGTGGGCGTCGATGTTCCCAACGCCACGGTCATGCTCATCCGCGAGGCGGAGAATTTCGGCGTCTCCCAGCTACACCAATTGCGCGGGCGCGTAGGCCGCGGTGGCAACGCGTCCATTTGCCTGATGCATACGAAAGCGGAGGATAACTCGGCCTCGTATCGGCGCATTACCCAGATTGCCCAGACCTCGTCTGGGTTTGACCTTGCGGAATTAGACCTTCGGCAACGCCACGAGGGCGATATCCTGGGTGCGGTGCAATCTGGTACGCACCGGACGCTGCGGTTGCTCAACCTTGCCGATGACCAAGATATCGTTGAGCGCACTCACGCGGATGCGTATGCCATGGTCCAGCGCAATCCCCAGTTGGCCGAAGAGTTGACGCGGAATTTGAGTCAAAGCGAGCAGGAATACTTGGAGAAAAATTAAGAGGGGATAGGCTATAGGTATGAAAATCTACGCCCCCTTCGCGGGCATCGTTCGCTGCCATGTCGATGTAGGCGAGAAGATCAGCACTGGTCAAGAGCTAGCTACCGTTGAGGCGACGAAGCTGGAATCGCCCGTCGTGTCCCCAGGCCCGGGGACGATTACTCGCATAGCGGTGGCAGATTTTAGCGATGTTATTGGCGGAGACTTAATTATGGAGATTGGAGAAGCGTAAATGACGCGGATTATTGCAGGCGAAGCGCGGGGGCGGACCATCAAGGTTCCGGCGGAGGGTACGCGCCCGACCGCCGATCGCGCGAGGGAAGGCCTGTTTTCTTCGTTGAATGCCCGCTGGGGGTTCCAGGGGTCCAAGGTGCTTGACCTATTCGCTGGTTCCGGTGCCTTGGGGTTGGAAGCATTAAGCCGTGGGGCAGAAGAGGCGGTGCTGGTGGAATCGAACCCTGCGGCGGTGTCCATCATCAAGCACAACATTGGCGTGGTGAAACATCCTGGTGCCCGCGTGGAGGAAAGGAAGGTATCTACGTACCTGGCCAGTGCCCCGCGCGGCTACTTCGATCTTGTTTTAGCGGATCCGCCTTATGCGTTTGACGATGTCGCCGGGCTCATCGCCGCAATAGAGCCAGTGCTTACAGATAGCGCGATGGTGGTCATTGAACGCCACGTCGAATCGCCCGAGACCGAATGGCCAGAAGGGTTTGTGCCGACGGGGCAGAAATTAAAGAAGCGTACCTTCGGCATCGCGCGCATGGATATGGCAGTCTATACCCGTCCCGGCACCGACGATGCCGATGACACCTTAGATAACTAGAGAAAGCGATATTTTATGACCACAGCCGTATGTCCTGGGTCTTTTGACCCCATCACTCTTGGCCACGTCAATATTTTTGAGCGCGCCAGCCAGATGTTTGATGAGGTTACGGTGCTTGTTACTGGCAACCCAGAAAAGCCTTCCGGGTTATTTAGCGTGCACGAGCGCATGGATCTCATCCGCCAAAGCGTGGATTCGCGCATTAACGTGGACTATTGGTCCGGCCTGCTCGTGGACTATACCTCGCAGCACGGCGTAGACGTTTTGGTCAAGGGACTGCGTTCTTCCCTGGACTATGAATACGAGCTGCCGATGGCGCAGATGAACCGGCGCTTGTCTGGCATCGATACGGTCTTTTTGCTAACCGATGAAAAGTACGGCTACATCAGCTCTTCCCTGTGCAAGCAGGTCGCGCAATTTGGCGGCGAGGTCACCGGCATGCTTCCTGATCCGGTAGTACAAGCGGTGAAGGAAAAATACCGCCGATGATATTGGCGCTGATTATTTTTGCCGTCGTTGTCGCGGGATCCACCCTGCAACGCGTCTCCGGCATGGGGCTTGGCCTTATTGGCGGCCCCATTCTCATGCTGGTCATGGGCCCGGTAGAAGGCATCCTCGTGATCAATGTCTTGGCGGCGGTCAATGCGCTGCTCACCACGGTTACTGTCCGCCGCAATGTGAGCTGGAGAATGTTTGGACTCATCGCGCCAGTGATGATTATCGGTTCTCTCGCAGCGGCAGCGTTGATTAGCAAGATCGATACCGCAGGACTATTGATAGTGGTGGGTGCAGCGCTTCTTATCGCCTTGGCAGTGGTGACCTACGGCGGCAGATTCATCCCGCCGATGGAAGGCAAGGGACCCGCCATCTCCGCGGGCATTCTTGGCGGATTTACCAATACTCTGGCGGGAGTGGCCGGCCCGGTCATTACCGTCTACGCCCAGGCGGCCAAATGGCCGCAAGCCATGTACACGGCGACCTTGCAACCGATTTTTGTGGTGGGCGGAATCTTTTCCGTTATCACCAAGACCGCACTCGGCGCCGCGACATTTGATGGCTTGCCCTGGATCATTTGGCCCGCAGGCGTTGCAGGCATGTTCATCGGCATCTGGCTGGGATCGCGCATCGCGCACGTGGTGTCCAGGGATATCGCGCGCGCACTGTCGCTATCGGTCGCTAGCCTCGGCGCTCTCAGCGCACTGATTCGCGGCATCGTCACCTACGGTGCCTAGGGCGCGGCTGGCACCGCACGAGGTTTACCTAAAGAAGCGAGGACAAGAACTCTTTGGTGCGCGGCTGCTGTGGATTGTCGAGCACTTCAGCCGGGGTACCGGATTCAAGGACTACTCCGCCGTCCATGAAGAAGATTCTATCGGCGACCTCGCGCGCAAAGCCCATCTCGTGGGTGACCACGAGCATGGTCATACCCTGGGCGGCGAGATCCTTCATGACGCGGAGAACCTCGCCAACGAGCTCGGGATCGAGGGCGGAGGTGGGTTCATCGAAAAGCATGAGCTTGGGCTCCATCGCCACGGCGCGGGCGATGGCAACGCGCTGCTGCTGGCCCCCGGACAGCTGAACCGGGAAGTTATCGGCCTTGGAAGCAAGTCCCACCTCGTCCAACAGCTCCATGGCACGCTTCCGCGCCTTATCCTCCGGCACCTTCTTGACCTGCATCGGTGCTTCAATGATGTTTTCAATCACCGTGCGGTGGGGAAAGAGGTTGAAAGATTGGAAAACCATGCCGATATCGGAGCGCTGCTGCGCAGCTTGCTTCTCGCTAATTTCGTACAGAATTCCGTTCTTTTCGCGGTAGCCAATGAGTTCACCATCGACATAAAGGCGGCCTGCCGTGGCCTTATCCAGGTGGTTAACGCAGCGCAGGAAGGTTGACTTACCGGAACCAGATGGGCCCAATAGGCAGGCAACCTCGCCGGGCTGGACCTCTAAGTCGATGCCCTTGAGCACCTCGAATTGACCGAAGGATTTGTGCACATTTTGCGCGGAGATCATGGGAATAGTCATTAGTTTTTACCCTCCTGGATTACGGAGACGTTGCGGGGGATAGTACCTTCGGCATCGGCAAGCGCGGCAAGTTGGCGCCCGGTGAGCTCGCGGGTGGCGCCGCGCTCAAAGTGGCGCTCGAGGAAGTACTGGCCCACCATGAGCAGGGAAGTAATGACCAAGTACCACGAGGCAGCGACCATCAAGAGCGGAATGGGCTGGAAGAGGGCTGCGGAAATGTCCGTAGCGCGGCCGAAGATCTCGTGGGTATAGGGAATGGCAACCACCAGTGACGAGGTCTTGAGCAAGGAAATGAACTCATTGCCTGTCGGCGGGATGATAATGCGCATCGCCTGCGGCAACACGGTGCGCCGCATGGTCATCCACCAAGACATGCCGAGGGCCTTTGATGCTTCTTTTTGGCCTTCTGGCACCGAGGAAATGCCCGATCGCACGATTTCTGCCATATAGGCGGCCTCATTGAGGCCCAAGCCCATGACAGCCAAGAAGAAGGCATTGGTCAACACGCTTTGCAGGGAGATCTCTGTAAAGCCCAAGTTGATGGACTGGTAAATCGCAGAAAGCAAGCCCCAGAAGACCAGCTGGACATAAATCGGGGTGCCGCGAAAGATCCACAGAAAGATCCAGGAAATGGCGCGCAGGATAGGGTTGGGCGACATGCGCATCACTGCGAGGATGGCGCCGCCTACCACACCAATGATCATGGACAAGATGGTGATCGCAATCGTGTGCAGGGAGGCGATGGCGATGCGCTGATCAAAGAGATACTGGAAGTACGTGTCCCACCCGAAGGCCTCATTGCGCGCGGAGGCAATGACAAACCACAGACCAAGAATAAGTAGCACGGCCGCGCAGAGCCACCGCCAAGGGTGGCGCAGGGGCCGGGCTTCGATCTTGGCGGGTGCCTCTTGCTGTGCCGTGGGGCCGGCTGCCTCTTTGTGCTCGTTAACCATTGATGGGCCTTTCATTAATCATCGCCTGGTCTATTAATCCATCTTCAATTCCCCAGCGGGCCAAGATCTCCGCGTACTCACCGGTATCGATGAGGTGCTGGAGGGCAGCGGCTGAGGCTTTGGCCAAGTCCGAGTCCTTTGGAACCGCGAACCCGTAAGGGGAGGCCTGGAACATATCGCCTACAGCTCGCATCTTTCCCTCGGAGCGATTGACCGCCCAAGCGGTCACCGGCGAATCCGCGGACAGGGCATCGGCGCGGCCCATAAGGACGGCGAGCGCGGCATTATCCCCGGTGTCATAGGACAAGACGGTGAGATCGCCATCGCAGGCTTCTTGCTTGGGGCGCACATCGTCGGTCTCGGACACGGTGGTGCGCTGCACGGCGACGGTCAGACCGCAAGGGTTTTGGGGGTCGACCTTATTGGGGCCATCGACAAGCTCTGCCCACTGGATGCCCGCATAGAGGTGGTCCACGAAGTCGAACTCATCGCGGCGGTCGGCCGTATCCGTAAACCCGGAGGCGCCCATGTCTATCTGACCGGATTGCACAGCCGGCAAGATCATGGAGAAGTCTTGCTCCTGGGCCTGGAATTTCAGGCCCAGCACCCCGGCTACGGCGCGGGCGAGGTCGAGCTCTACGCCTTGCAGATTGCCATGGGAGTCCTTGAGCTGAAATGGGGCATAGGGCGGGTTTGTACCTGCCGTGAGCACACCGTCATCGTCGTGGTACATCGCGGCGATCTCTGGAACCTCGCTGGTTTCTGGCTCCTCCCACCCCTCTGGAGTCGAATCCTCCTCGTTGACCACGCACGCGCTCAAGGGGAGTACGCACGCCACCACGGCGGCCGTTAGTGGTCGATGATTAATCGCCCAGGGCATTAATACTCCGCCGTCCTTTCCTCGATGGCTTGCGCGTTTCTGCGGTCGACGTAGATGAAGATGGACACGATAATGGCACCGAGGATGAAGTACCCAATGATGGCGCCCGAAGAGGCGTCCTGGTCTGCACCCCACGGCCATAGGGCGCGCAGGGATCCCAGCATGAAGCCCGCCATGGCGGCCAGGGTGGGCGCGCGGTGGGTGCTCAGCAAATAGTTGAGCAATTTGATGAAGGCGGCGAGACCACACAGGGCACCCAGCGCAAAAACGCCCATGGTGCCTAACTCGCGGTCCGATACCGCGCCGATGATCGGCTGGTATAGCCCCATGGTCAGCAAGATGAGCGAGCCGGAAATGCCCGGCAGGATTAGCGCGCATACAGCAATCGCCGCGGCAAAGAAGACCATGATGAGGCTCGGGTCATCTTGCGGCTCGGAGGTAAAGCCCGTGACGATGAAAATCAGGACGGCAGCAGCGATAAACGCGATGATGGAGGAGGGGGCGGTGCGCTCCGCCTTAGACAACATGGATAGCGGAACGATGATGGAAATGACCACCATGCCTAAAAAGAGGGCGCTGGAGGCAGAGACGTTGTTGTCGACGAAGTTAGACAGGAGCGTAGAAAAACCGAAGACGGCGATCAGCATGCCGACGGCGACGGAGGCCAGAAAGGACCACTCGACCTTTTTGAAGTTGCCGGAGATGAGGTCATTGGCATTGCGGACGGCGCGCTCATAAATCCCCACGATGAGGGCGACGGTTCCGCCGGAAATGCCGGGAACCAGCTCGGCCATACCGATGAGGGCGCCACGAATGGCGTTCAAAATATAGTGCATAAATTAAAAATCTACCTGGGTATAAGACATGACTGCGGTTGACGGGCCACTCGGGGTGCCAAAAACTCGTGGCTCAAGACCGAACGGCGTGGTGTACCATCGCCCGCGGTGGTTTAAGTCTGCATATCTTTCATTACTTTAACGGTTATCTACCTTATATGAGATGGGCTTGTGCTTAAAGTCTCGAGGTAAGAACGTGTTATTTTGCAACGGCTATGCTTCTCGAGCGTTGTGTAAATATGCAATTCGTGGAAGGATATACGCACAATCGAGGCAGCAGCAAGATAAACAAGGTGGCATGACGAAACCCCGCTTCCTCCGTGGATATTTATCCGGAAGGAAGCGGGGTTGAAATGTGCCCCTGGTGAGACTCGAACTCACACCAACTAACGTAATGTAAGTGGGGTTGCCCGCAAATCGTGGACACGTAGTGGAGCTACCTAGTGGTTAGGCAGCGATTTCTTTTCTGCTGGTGGTTAGGCTGGTGTGGTTCTCGAAATCGACGGGGCTGACCATCCCGAGAGCGGAATGCCGGCGCCGACGGTTGTAGACGGCTTCAATCCAGTAGGCAACGGCCTGACGCGCAGCATCGCGGGTTGGCCAGCGCTTCCGGTCGTAGAACTTAAGTCTTAAGCGTCGACCAGAACGACTCAGCCATCGCATTATCGAAACACACCCCAGTACGCCCCACAGACTGAGCAACACCTAGATTGCGGCACACCTCCCAGAGCTTCTCACTGGTGAATTGGGTTCCCCGGTCGGCGTGAAACACCAGCCCGTCAGGAGC